>JANNXS010000054.1:0-8601 GCA_031409695.1 Hyphomicrobiaceae bacterium | reverse complement strand
TGCAGGTCTCCTGCGAACTCGAGCGACAGCACCGGATCAACCGATGCAGCATCGATGAGCAACACCCGTGTACCTTTCGCCGCACACGTGTGGGCAACGGCGAGGGCCGCGAGGCTTGTCCCTCCGTCCTTTTCCGATGCGACCATCAGTACGATCTGCTGTTGGCCTGGGGTCGACAAAGCGCGCAAACGGCCGACCGTCCGCTCGACGCCTGCGTGATACAACTGATGCGCGGGGTTCTTTGGATCGGCGAGCGCCTGCAGGACGTCGGCTGGGCCAAGTGTTCGGTTTTGCCCCGTGAAGACAGCCGCGAGGGCGCCACGTCGACCAAGGGCCGGTATCGTTCCCAGCGCTTTCAGCGTTGGGTGCTCGCCATCAAAGGCCAAGCGTTGACCTTGCGGGGACGCACTGGTGTTTGTCACAGGGGCAAGCGGCGCGCCTTTCAGCAGCGCCCGGAGCGTGCCGAGGCCAAGTCCCGAGAACGCCGAAAATGCCAGCACGAGCGGAATGTTCGGGCTTGATGGCCTGGGCGGGACGGATGCCGGCGAGATCACGCGGGCCTCGACAACTTGAACTTCCTTTTGCTCCTGCGTTTCCTTTGCGCGGGACAGGAAGGCGCGCAACACCTCGCGGGAGGCGTCCGCTTCCCGTTCAAATTCGCGCAGGCGGATCTGCGATGTGGTCGTCTCGGACACCTCGCGCTGGCTATCGCCGAGCGTTTTGAGGATCTCGCGCTCGCGACCGGCGGCTATTTGATACTCGTTCTGCACTTGATCGGTGATGCGACGCAGCTCGCCGACAATCTGTGCCCTGACGGACGCCACTTGCGCGTTCGCATCCGCCATCACGGGGTGGCGCGGCTGCAACTGGCTGGAGAGCGCCGCTTCCCGCCGTTGGGCTGAGGCAAGTTGGTCGCGCAGTTTCTGAATAACAGGCGATGCCATGGCTTCAGGCAACGAATCCGGGCTGACGCCGCGACGCAGCGTCGCCTGTAACTCGTCAAGCTTGGCTTTGTTGTTGGCGACTTGAGACCGGACGGCTGCAAGCTCTGTGTTCAGCTTGGTCAACTGCTGTTCGTTCAGCATGCCGCCTTCGGACGTGACGATGCGGTTCTGGCGCCGATAATCATCGACCATCAGTTCAGCGCTGCGCACCTGCGCCTTCAATTCCTCGAGGCGCCCATCAATCGCAGCGTTTGCCCGCGACGCCGCATCGGATTTTGCCGCTGTCTGATCGTCCTGGTAGGCTTTCAGAACAGCGTTGGCGAGCCGGGCGGACTTTGTCGGCTCACCCGTGGCCACATCAACCGTCACGACGTACGTATTCTGTGCGCGTTTTACCTTAGTTTTTCGTGCCAGCGCCTCGACGGCCTGATCGACAGTGTTCAGCGACGTCCGGGGGCCGCGCACGCGGTCACTCAAGGTTGCAAGCAACCCCGAACGCGCGGGCGGCACAAATTCAGGATCACTTGTCAGCTTTTCAGCTGTCACAACGCGACGCAGGATTGCGTCAGATCCGATGATCGAGACTTGGCTCTCAAACAGTGATGTGTCGACGCCAAAGCCTCCCTGCTGCACCTCCTCGTTGACGATGCGGCGGGAACGCGGATCGACGAAAATTGCGCTGCTGGCGGTGTATTCGGGTTTGGCCGTGACGATGTAGGCAACGCCTAGACACGTCGTCAGCAACGTCAACAGAATGATCGACGGCAGCCTGTGGCGGACCACCACGAACAGATCGCCGACCGACGCATCGCCGGTCACTTGGCTGCGTGCCGGCGCGGATTGACGAGCGCTGATTGACAGCGCGCGGGAAGCAGCTGGCCGTGCCGAGCGGGTGGCAGGCCAGAACGGAGATGCTGTCACAGGCGACCTCGTTGTGCCGACGGATGGCACAGTAGCTGGCAGATGAACTGACTTCAGTCCGAACGCTGGCACGCAAACCTTGTCCACCGTCACCGGCACAGGCTGACCCGCAGCGGACATCCCGGTCGGCTTGGCATCCAGAGCAACATCCGTGCCGGGGCGACGCGGCGATCCTCCTGTGCAGATTGGCCGGAAATAACGCTCTCGTTCACGTACTGGCACGTCCGTTGCGATCACCCAGAACTGTCGAGAATTATGACCAAGCGTATCGTTTCGGAACACGCGGGCGCGGCGTGCTCCGAGAGTAGATCTCCCTGGAAGGCAACGTATGAGCGGCACGAAACGCATTGCGGCGCGAACACTGGTGCGAACGCCGCGGTTCACGACTTCCAGCTTTTTGATCGGCGCCTTCGCCATCGCTGTTGGCTGTGTGACGCTCGCCATGATCGGCAGCGTGATCGGGGCGACGTACCAGTATCTTGCCTATGGCGGCGTTGGTATTCTCGCCATCCAAAGCGCGTTCGCCGGAATTGCCATTGGCGCGCTCTACGCCGTGCCGTTTTTGGCGAGGCACGCCTATACCATTCCGGGCTATCTTCGCGGCGCGCATCGTCCGAGCCAGATTTTCCTGGCTTGGAACATTGCCTTTGTGGCGCTTCTCGTGATCGCTTTCCTGACGCAGACCACCGTCACGGTCTCCCGCGTCACTGCAGTGATCTTCTATGGCGCGGGGCTGCTCGCCATGATCGGCCTGCAAGGCATGATGCGGCGTGCAATTATTTCTGGCCTGAAATCTGGTCGTCTCCCACCACGCCGCATCATGTTGGTGGGACATACGGGCTCAACCAACGGGGTCTCAAAGCGGCTATCGTTGGCGGTGTCTGAAGACGAGCGCCTCGGTGTTCGCGTGGTTGCGGTCGCAAGCCTGCCAGCCAAGGGGGACCCGGGAGGTCTGGCAGAAGATCTGGACCTTGCCGTTGCCCAGGCCCGTGCGCTGTTACCCGACGAGGTGGTGATTGCCGCCTCTTGGAACGACGACGTCACTATTGAGGCGGCTGTTCGCGCGTTTGAACAATTACCCGTGGCGATCCACATCGACACAGGTCCCGTGCTCGCACGCTTCAGTGATCTGAATTTGCGCCGTGTCGGCAACATCAGCACGGTCTCTGTCGCCGAATTGCCGCTCTCGCCGGGCGCTGTCATCACGAAGCGTCTCTTCGATGTGACCGGCGCAACCATCGGTCTGATCATCGCGTCACCCGTGCTCGTGGTGGCTGCGGCTTTGGTCAAACTTGATAGCCCCGGGCCGGTATTTTTTCGCCAGGAGCGGCGCGGGTTCAATCAGGAAACCTTCTCGATCATCAAGTTCCGCACCATGATGGCGGCGCCAGCCGCTGAGGCATTTGCACAGGCCCAAGGTTTTAATCAGGCAAAGCCGGGTGATGTTCGCATCACGCGCGTCGGACGCTGGCTGCGGCGCACATCGATCGATGAACTGCCGCAGCTGATCAATGTCCTCTTAGGCGACATGTCGCTCGTTGGCCCACGTCCCCATGCCGTCGATCATGACCGCGACTTCGAGCACCGCATCCGCCGTTATCCGCGCCGTCTCAATATGAAGCCTGGGATCACTGGTTGGGCGCAGGTCAACGGATTGCGCGGCCTCACAGATACGGATGACAAGATGAAACACCGTGTGGAGGCAGACCTATACTACATTGATAACTGGTCGATCCTCTTCGATGTCTACATCTTGTTGCTGACGGTGCTATCGCCCAAGACCTTCAACAACGCAGGTTGAAACACTTATCGGGCACCTGTGCCCTGCGACGAACGTTCAATCCGAACACGTTGCGTGTCGAGGCATCAGCTCCTATGACGAATGCGGTGGCGATTTGATCGCGGTCGGCACCAGACCATTTCCTCTGTGGCGCCCCGCCTGGAGTGCGCAATGTTTCGACCATCGCGTGTTTCAAGACCGCGGACCCTCGATGAACAGTTCACCGCCGCAGGCGTTGCGGTCGTTGAATATTATCTGTCGCGCCAGGATCTTGCCGTGATGGACGGATCTTTCCCCGAGCTGGGGGCGAGATCGGCAGGTGCACGGGTCGAGGCATTTTCTCAGGAGGCGCGTGGCTATTACGCGACCCATGAGGGCTTGCTTGCTTTGGCCGGGCGGCTCCTGGGGGCTGAGGCACGATTGTCGCGGCTGCAGGCCTTCGATAAGTCACCCGCTGCCAACTGGTTCGTACCGTGGCATCAGGATCGCACAGAGGACGGTCAGGAGCGTGACCTCGCGCTGCTCGAACGTACGGTGGCGCTGCGGATCCATCTTGATGACTGCGATGAGAGCAACGGCCCACTTGAGACTGTGCCGGGGTCGCATGTGCATGGTCGGCTGAAAGCGGCTGCGATAGCGCCGATCGTCGAGGCATCGGCGACGCTGGTCTGCCTCGCCGTGCGCGGTGATATCGTTGCCATGCGACCGCTTCTGCTGCACCGATCCCAGCGTGCCCGGTTACCAGCCGCGCGACGCGTTGTGCACCTTGAATTTGTGGCGGACGGCTTTCTAAGTCGGGCGCCATAGTTTTGGTATTGGTCGTTCTTCGGCTCGCGGTTGATGTCAGCATCAAGAGGACAAGGCCGTTTCGCTTATGATCATACTTGGCTTCTCGCTGACCATTTGTCTGTGGTTGCTGGCTCGGCTGCACGCCATGTGGGGCTATGGCAGCGTTTGGCCGGCCAAAAACGAGGCCGATCTCGCGCGGATGGTCGTAGGTGCAAAGGGCATCACCACGATGCCGTCGCGGCGCGCGTGTTTTGGTGTCGCCGTTGCGCTTGCCGCCATTGGCTTTTGGCCCCTATGGCGGGTTGGCATGATCGTTTCGCCGGTCTCGGACCATCTGAGCCTGTTGGTCGGCGGCGCCATTGCCGGCGTGTTCGGGCTACGCGGGATCGCAGCCTTTGTGCCAGCTTTCCGCCGCCTCACGCCTGAAGAGCCCTTCGCCACCTACGATCAGCGCTATTATGGCCCGCTCTGCCTGGTGCTCGCGCTTGGTTTTACGGTGCTCCTCTTCGGCGGCCCTTGAGGTCATGACGGACATCCGGACACGCTGATATTTTCGCCCACCGCGTACTTGGGCCTGGATCGGGCCTTACCAGGGCTGGCTTGCCTTGCCCGCGTCGGCTGCGCCCGGTAGTCAGGGGGCTCATGCTCTACGAGGCTTGTCATGAGTGAAGCGCTGCCCGATTTGCCAAAGTCCAATGTCACCCCCTCGGATCTGTCCGGGCGCATCGCTCTTGTGACGGGCGCAACGCGCGGGATCGGCCGTGCGGTGGCGCTTGCATTGGCGCGCGCCGGCGCCCAAGTGATCGCGACCGGGCGCACCTCGGGCGCGCTTGAAGAACTTGACGATGAAATCAAGCAGGCCTCGGGCAAAAGCGCGACGTTGCTGACGCTCAACCTCAAGCATGGCGACAAGATCGATGGTCTCGGCCCGACCCTGCATGGCCGCTTCGGTCGGCTCGATATTCTGGTCGCAAATGCGGGAATTCTTGGGCCCCTGTCGCCGCTCGGCCATATCCAGACCGAGCAGTTCCAAGAGGTTATCGATATCAATCTTACCGCCAACTGGCGCCTCATCCGCACGCTCGATCCGCTGCTGAAACTCTCAGACGCGGGGCGCGCGGTGTTTTTGACCAGCGGCGCTGCCCAAGCGAAATCGGCGTATTGGGGGCCTTATGCGGTGTCGAAAGCTGGGCTTGAGGCGCTGGTGAAAACCTACGCGCTTGAATTGGCAACGACGAACGTGCGCGCAAACCTCCTCAGCCCCGGCCCGATCCGCACACGCATGCGCGCCAAAGCCTACCCCGGCGAAGACCCCATGACATTGAAGACACCCGAGGATGTCGCACCCGCCATCTTACAGCGCTGTGCAACGACTTGGACCGACAACGGCACAGTCTACGAATTCAAGACCGGCACCACACGATAAAGGTGCGCCCGCCGTGGCTCGATAGACCGCAACACCAAATGTGTGGCACTGAAGGCTAGGTGTTCCCATTCTCTCCGTCAGTATCGCGTCCTCATGCACCGTTTCGCCCTCTGTCTCGCCTTGGCCCTCGGGGTCGCTGCACCTGCCGCCGCAACCGAGGAGGCGACAGGCTACACCTGCACATTTAAAGTGGGCGCGGCCCACGCTTATGCCAAAGGACGTTTCAAGCCGACCAAGGCTGGTCCAGTAACGCTTGATATTGCTGGGATAAACTATGCCAAGCAGGAGGCTGAACGCGTCAGTGGCGAGCGCCGATCGGTGATGCGCATCATTCGTGCGGTCAACGCGGTCCATTTCCTCGAAGCGGTTGGTGAGGGCTATGTAAACCTCACCACCGTCTATGATCGTGACTCCGGGTCGGCAACGCACTCGGCCGTCCATTCGCGCCATTTCGCGCTGCTCGGACAACCGATCGTGTCTCAATATCGCGGCACGTGCGTTCCCAAGGGCTGACAGCGACGCTGGCAAAGTGCGTGCTCAATAGCTTCGCGGCAACCCCAGGATATGCTGCGCCACATAGGCCAGCACCATGTTGGTTGAGATGGGCGCGGTTTGATAGAGCCGCGTTTCACGCCATTTGCGTTCGATGCCGTATTCGCGCGCATAGCCAAAACCGCCGTGGGTTTGCAGGCAGGCTTCGGCGGCCTTCCACGATGCATCTGCCGCCAGCATCTTGCCCATGTTGGCCTCAGCCCCACAGTCGCGACCGGCTTCGTAAAGGGCCGAGGCCTTTTTCACCAGCAGGTCGGCGGCCACATAGTCGGCGTAAGCACGGGCAAGCGGAAATGCGACGCCCTGGTTCTGACCTATAGGTCGGCCGAACACATGGCGGTCACGGGCGTAGGCGCTGCCTTTGTCGATAAAAAACTTCGCGTCACCCAGGCACTCCGCCGCGATCAGGATGCGCTCGGCGTTCATGCTCGATACGATATACTTGAAGCCCTCGCCCTCGACGCCAATGAGGTTCTCGGCGGGCACTTCAAGGTTGTCGATGAACACCTCGCAGCTGTTGTGATTGATCATGGCATCGATCGGCTTCAAGTGCACGGTTTTGCCAGCCGCCGCTTTCAGGTCGACCAGAAAAACGGATAATCCCTCCGAGCGCTTTTTGACCTTGTCAGTTGGCGTTGTGCGGGCAAGCAGCAACATCAGGTCAGAGTGCATTGCGCGGCTGGTCCAGACCTTCTGGCCGTTGACGATGTAGCGGTCGTTGCCCTTCTTTTCGGCGCGGGTTTTCAGCTGTGTCGTGTCAGAGCCGGTCGTCGGTTCGGTCACGCCGAAGGCCTGCAGGCGCAGTTCGCCGGATGCGATCTTGGGCAGGTACGTCTGCTTCTGCGCGTCATTGCCGTGCCGGAGCAGCGTGCCCATCGTGTACATTTGTGCATGGCAGGCGGCGGCGTTGCAGCCCGTTTCGTGGATCGTCTCAAGGATCGCGCAAGCAGCCGAAAGCGGCAAACCCGCGCCGCCGTAGACCTCCGGGATCAGCGCGCCGAGCCATCCGGCCTCAGTCAGTGCCGTGACAAATGCGGTCGGGTACGCGCTCTCGTGGTCGAGCTTGACCCAATAGGCATTGGGGAACTTGGCGCAAATGGCGCGCACGCCATCGCGGACATCCGTCCATTGCGGGTCAAGGGGGAGCGAGAGTTCGTCGGTCATTTTTGGTCCGGTTCGTGGGTCGGGCATCGCGGCTTTGAGTAGCACCGGAATGGGATCGCGGGGTAGGGGACGTTCCCCCGACGAGCTGTCGTTCGCCCACCGAAAGTATTAGTGAGCCAACGTGTGATAGCTATTGTGTGCATTTTGGCCATTGCCGACCGGTGAGATCTGCGCGATTTTGCAGGGTCTGCGCTGGGTGTGAGGTGATCCATGTCGAGACACGAAGGCGGTTGCCTATGCAGAGCCATCCGTTACACCGTGACCGCTAATCCGGTTCGGGTCACCATTTGCCATTGCACTTTTTGTCAGGCGGCGACCGGCAGCGTGGGCATGGTCGAACCGATCTTCAACAAGGGCGACCTTAAACTGCTCGCAGGCACAGTCTCAACTTTCGATATGCCATCGCGTGGCAGTGGCAAGCGCATCACCATCAATTTCTGCAAGACTTGTGGGACAAAAATTTTTCTTGCTTTCGAACGCTTCAGCGAAGTTTACGGGCTCTATGCTGGCACGTTCGATGATCCAAACTGGTTCGACCGCTCGCCGGCTAACACCAAGTATATATTCACTGGAGTTGCCCAAAAGGGCACCATTCTCCCACCCGGCTATGACACCTTCGTTGAGCATGCTTGGTTAAGTGATGGCTCTCCTGTCGAACCTTCCGTCTTCAACTATCCACATATCATCGAGCCATAGGGCCGTAGCGCGCGTAAGGTGATGCGCTTGCCGAACCCACCCCCCCCGCGACGCACAGCCGTGGTGAAAATGCGCGGCGGGCATGTTACGTTTACGTCAACTTTGAACGAGATCCGCCCAGAGGCCCCCCATGTCCTACACCGTTCCAGCCGACGACATGATGCACGTGCTTGAGACCGCGGCTGGGCTCGACGCCCTGATCGCCGATGGAACAATCACAACCGACAAGGACACTATCCGCGCCGTCATCGAGGAGGCCGGCAAGTTTGGCGCCAACGTGCTCGAGCCCTTGAATTGGTCAGGCGACCGCGAGGGTTCCAAACTCGTCA
>JANNXS010000053.1:0-2050 GCA_031409695.1 Hyphomicrobiaceae bacterium | reverse complement strand
GAAGTCATTGACCGGTTTGAGGCCAACTGCCTCAGTCACGGCGTGGATCCCGCGCGTAAAATCACCTGGAAGACCGACAGCCGAGCAATGAGGCCCGAGGATATCCTGGCAAAGATAGGCGGCGAAAGACTGCGCCTGTTTCATATTGATGGCGAACATTCACGCCACGCGTTGACCCGCGATCTTGAGCGCGCCGCGGCCGTCATGCGGCCAGATGGCATCATCGTACTCGATGATATGTTGCACCCCGGCTATCCCACGCTGATGGTCGCCGTGCATGACTGGCTGTCACAGAACCCGGACTGGTGTGTGCTCGCCGTCATCGACCGTGAAACGATCGTCGCCGCGACCAAGTTTGTGCTCTGTCGCAAGGACTGGTTTAAGCGCTACGAGGCGCCGATGCTGACGCGCTTCAAGGCGCATATCTGGCCGCTCGGCGCGAGCTTTGAGGCGGTCGTTGCCGGCGCCGAGGAACATTGGTGCCTTGTGTTGGCGCTCGATACGCGGTTGGCGGCGATCACGTAGTTTGACCGCGACGGCGTGACACGCTGAAATTCGTCGAGCCAATCCCACCTGTCATCATAGGCCCCGTGAGGTTGTCATGACATCGACTGATTCCACCCGTGAACTGCAGGTCACTCACCATAAGCCGAAGGGTTTTGGCGATCGATTTGCCTACGGCGCCGTCAAGTTCCTGCGCCTGTTTGCCGACATCTTTTTCAGGCATCGCTATGGACACCGCGCGGTGATCCTGGAGACGGTCGCAGCCGTGCCCGGCATGGTTGGTGGCATGCTACAGCATTTGAAGTCGTTGCGGCGGTTTCAGGATGACCGCGGCTGGATCAAGACGCTGCTTGAGGAAGCCGAAAACGAGCGCATGCACCTGATGACGTTCATTCAGGTCGCCAAACCGAATTTTCTGGAACGCATGCTGGTCGTTGCGGCGCAGGGGATCTTCTTTAACGGCTTCTTCCTTTTCTATGTCCTGTGGCCGCGCGTTGCGCACCGCTTCGTCGGCTATCTCGAAGAAGAGGCTGTCTACAGCTACACAGAGTATCTTGCGGATATTGACGCTGGTCGGGCCGACAATATCCCGGCTCCACAGATCGCTATCGACTACTGGAAGCTAGCGCCCGATGCCCGCCTGCGCGAGGTCGTCATCGCCGTGCGGCTGGATGAGGCGGGCCACCGGGACGTCAACCACGGCTTTTCCGACGCGTTGGCTCAAGGTTAAGGGCAACGCGTCGGGAAAGCATTGTACCAAGCAAGGGGTCTGCAAGCTTAGGGTTTCTTAGCGGCTGGTGTCGCCGCATTCGTCGTTGCTGCCGGTGTCTTTGGTTCTTCGACCGTGCGTACAACAGACGCCGTCGGACGGTCGCTCCCGGCTGGAGATAGGCCGCGGACGTCTTTTTCGATCAGGGCGTCAAACTCGGCGAGCGTCTTCAGTTCGCCTTTGGCCTTCATGTGCACGACCTTGTAGCCGCCATCTTTCAGCGCCTTGAGCAGGTCGGGCGCGGCCTTGCCCGTGGTCGGCACGACGTCGTGCAGCAGAACGATGCCTTTACCCTTCTTCTCAAGCTTGGCCATGACCGCTTGCACCGTCTTTTCAGCCGAGCGCAGCTTGAAATCAAAACTGTCGATGTCCGTCGAAAACACCGCGATGTTGCGACCGGCCAGATATTTCAACGTCTCGGGGCTGTCGGCCAAGGCCGGGAATCGAAAGAAGGGTGCGATTGGAACGCCGGTTGCCCGGCGCACCGCGCTGATGCCGCGCTCGATCTCGTCCACGGCGGCCGCGCCAACCGCTTTGCGTCGCAGGTCATAGTGATTAAACGTATGTGTGCCGACGGTGTGGCCCTCGGCCGCAACTTTGCGGATGATCTCTGGGAAAAACAGCGCTTGCTTGCCGACCGAGAAGAAGATGGCCTTACTGCAGTGGGTCTGCAGGGCTGCGAGCGTTGCTTCCGTGTGGAACTTCTGCGGGCCGTCATCAAAGGTCAGGACCACTTCCTTCATTTGCAGAAAGTCGTGCGCCTTGTAGTGCTCAAAG
>JANNXS010000052.1:0-3016 GCA_031409695.1 Hyphomicrobiaceae bacterium | reverse complement strand
GAGAATGTCAGTGCGGAAGAAGCCGGGCTCGACAATGGTGACGTTGACGCCGAGCGGCGCGAGTTCGAGTTGCAGCGCTTCCGACAAGCCCTCGACCGCGAATTTTGTCCCCGAGTAGACGCCGAAGCCGGCATAGCCGCTATAGCCGGCAACCGATGCGATGTTTACGATGTGTCCGCGCCGCCGCCCACGCATGTGCGGCAGCACGGCGCGCGTCACGTTCAAGAGCCCAAACACGTTCGTCTCGAACAAGCGCTTCACGTCGTCGGCGCTGGTTTCCTCCACTGCGCCGAGGAAAGAGATGCCCGCATTGTTGACAAGGATGTCGATCTGACCGAAGCGCTCGATACCGGCTGCGACGGCGTCAGCGGCCTGGACGGAATCCGTCACGTCGAGGCGGACCGGGAGCAAGCGGTCGCTGCTGCCGAGAAAGGCGAGAGTGGACGGTGTTCGTGCGGCGGCAATCAGCGTGTCGCCGGTGGCAAGGACCGCTTTGGCGATCTCCGCGCCGATGCCACGCGATGCGCCCGTAACTAGCCAGACTCGATTTCCCATCTGTCCCCCTCGCTTCAATCCTGTAGGACCGCCGTTGCACGTCAGGGTTGCACCGCTGATGCAACTTGAACGCGCCTGATCCTACATCGACGATGGTGGGAGCGACGCGGAAGGAACGAGAGTCTAGTAGGCCGCACTAGCTTGCAGGGCCAACACGTGAAGCCCGCTGACGACCGTCGCGTTCACCGCGATCGCGACTCTCAGTGACATCACCTGCACAACGGCTCTCCTTTGTTACCTGTCGCTCGTCCGGCTAACGGCGCAAATGAGCCGCGCGCTTGATGCGAGCGGTGGACAGTGGGCGCGTCGGCTCCATTTGAAGGTTAGCCGGCAGTATCTGCCACCTCACGATCCAAATCCGTAAAGCCTGGCGGGATTCTCAATAAGGATTCGCCGCCGCGTGAGTTCATCCGGCGCCCATCGCGCCATAAGGTCGAACAGGACCGCGTCATCCGGTTTCTGGGTCTCCGTTGGATGGGGCCAATTGCTGCCCCAGACGAGGCGCTCAGGCGCGGCCATGACGAAAGCCTGCCCCAGCCGGACAACATCGGCATAGTTCGGCGGGCCGTCGGCCGTGTTGTCGGAGGTCACTGACAGCTTCACCCATGTTCGCCCCTTGTCGATAAGGCGACGCAGAACCGTGTACGCCGGATGGCTCGTACCCGCGGGCCCGGGAATGTGTCCAATGTGATCGAACACGATTGGTGACGGCAAACGATTCCAGAGCGCCTCGGCAGCGGCGATCCCGTCGGCCCCCAAGTTGATCTGTACATGCCAGCCCAGTGCAGCTACTCGCTTCGACAACGGCTCGATCATGTCCATCGTTGTCACGGGGCTGACCAGAGTTTGCGACAGATTGAGCGAAAACCGAATACCTCTGATCCCTCCGCGCTCCAGCGCCCTCAGCTCAGCGTCGGTCACATCCGGCCGAACGACAGCCACGCCGCGCGCGGTGGGTCCGAGCCTAGCGATCGCGTCAAGTGTCACCCGGTTGTCTGTTACGTACGGAGCCGGTGTCACGATCACGCTGCGCGTGGTTTGAAGCCTTCGCTTAAGCAGCTGGTATTCCTCTACGCGAGCATCAGGCTGCATGGGGTTCGCGGACCCGACCGGAGGCGGAAAGCGGACGGCATCATAAATGTGATGATGGCAGTCGCAGGCGTTCGGTGGCGCCTTCAGCGTCGGCGAACCCGTTCCGGCTGAATTGGGCACCACGCCCTGGGCATAGCCATCACAGGGCAGGATGACGCCTGCTGCGCTCAAGGCTAGTAGGCCACCCCGCTTGAGAAATCGCCGCCGGCCAAGTTCAGTAGTTTGCATCAAGATCTCCAAGCTGAGGGATGCCAGTTAATCAGCGAGGCATCAATCAGTCGTATCGATTCGACTTCCGGCTAACGTTTGAGCTCAGGCCGCGGCCCGTCAGGGCCGTCGAGCCTGCAGCGAATTGTTAGGCCTTGGTGCCCATAAGTGGCGTAATGACCGACTTCGCCGGCCGGCTACCCTTCGGCATCCGCAATTCGCACGATGGCCTTCGCGATATCCTCGGGAGAGAGCACGAAATCGACGAAGCCACTTGCGATAGCACTTTCAGGCATGTCGGGCTGCCTCGCGGTGTCGAGCCGCTGCGCGATAGTAGTGCCCCCAACTTCCTTAATGCCGCGAAGCGCTTCTGCGCCGTCACCATCGTAGCCAGAGACAATGACCGCGATGAGTTTGCCGTCCCAGTGCTCCGTTAGAGAGCGCAGGAAGACGGTGATGACATCGGGCCAGCCTCTGGGCTTCGAGATCGGCTCCAGCCGAAAATCACCCTCAAGCACGTGCAGGTCTCGCTGTTCAGGGATGATGAAGACCCTGTTGGCTTGAATTGACAAGTGATCCGTAATCAGTTCCACGGGCATCGTCGAGAACCGCGGGAGAACCACGTGGAGTTGGGTGGCTAAGGTTCTCACGTGGTTGACGATGACGATGGCGACGCCCATGTCGTTGGGCAGGTGTTGCAGCAAACGTATGTATGCGTCGAGACCTCCCGCCGAACCGCCAACGCAGACGATAGGGAATCCTCTTCCAGTACGACTGACCTTCATTCGGCCTATCTCCTGCTGCGGCAACGCCGAGGTATAGGCGTGCTGGCCTAACGTGCCCGCTGAGCCGTGAGGCCCGCACACGAATCGCTCGCGGGCCGAGTCGGCTCGAGCGGGATGTTAGCGTAAGTCATGGCTCTTGGGACGGCCCACCGCAGGCTGCCCACCGGCACCACCCAACACCGCCGCCGCTGGATCCTCCGACCGATCAATCGAGCCGAAGCGTGTCGAGCGACACGGTGCCCAGGCTGAGGCCTTGCAACCGCACCGCCGTGCGTGCCGCTCGCGGCCACACCGACGACTCCGAGTTCAACGACGCTGCGAATGGCCACCAGCGGATCGCTCGCGCGCCAGCGTGTCGAATCGCCCGAGCCCAAGCC
>JANNXS010000051.1:0-4947 GCA_031409695.1 Hyphomicrobiaceae bacterium | reverse complement strand
GACAAGGTCGGCCGGCTATCGGGGCGTGACATGAGGGCTGTCTGCTGGCGCTCAAACACATCGGGTCCGGTGTCGCGACCCATCTTAAGCACGACTGCTAGGAGTTGTAGGTCGGCCATGCGCTGGGGGTGAATAAATACTGGTAGCAGCTTGCGCATGACCGCCTCCATCCCCTCGGCCCTCGCAATTGCTACCAGGGCCTGCCTACTGGGCGCCTGTGATGGATCGAATGGTTTTGCGCTGGTGTCGAGCAGGGCCAGCCGCGTGACACGGGCGGGCGCCTGCCGCATAATTTCAAAGGCGATGTAGCCCCCCATGGACAAGCCCGCGAGGGCGAACTGAGGCGGGGCGTTTTGCAGTATCTGCTCCGCAATGCCAGACATCGTCGCGGCGCTCGAATGGTTGGCAATGGTTATCGGTGCATGCTGGCTGAGTGCCGCAACTTGGGGCGCCCACAATGCCGCCGTGCAGGTGAGTCCTGGAACGAGAACCAGCTGAACGGACATGGTCTGCCTTTTATAAGAGCGACACTCATCCCAAAGCATAGCCGCCCCCGTCTACTTTCACCACACTTTCACCCGCATGGCCGACCGCCGGATTTGCTCGCGGCAAGCGTTGTTTGTGTGCTACCCACCGGCACGGTCGGGTAACCGGGCTGGCGGGGCGTCGCGAACGTCGATTTGGGGCCCATATTGGGGTGCTGGGTCCAGATGATATGAAAATCGTCGTGTTTTTGGCCCTTGCGGCCATTCCGATCCTTGAAATCGCGTTGCTAATTAAGCTTGGCCAATGGCTCGGCCTATTTCCAATCATCCTACTGGTGCTTGGTTCAGCGCTCCTCGGCACGTTCGTGTTGCGTCGCCAAGGCTTTAAGGTCCTGAATCGGGTCATGGACAGCATCAACGCCGGCAAGACGCCCGTCGGCCCTGCGGTCGACGGCGCCTTTTTGATGGCGGCTGGTGGCTTGTTGATCGCACCCGGGATCATCACAGATACGGTCGGGCTCCTGCTTTTAATCCCGCCTTTGCGCCATCGGGTCGCCGCCTGGAGCGTCAGGCGTTTCCTCAGATCCGCTGTCGTCCGCTCTGAAACGTTCACACGGGCAAGCTACAAAGCCCGCGCCGACCAAAGCCAAGCTTGGCCTGGTGGCGACGGCCACGCACCTCGTGCTCCTGACAGCGGCCCCGTCATCGATGGCGAGTTCGAGCGCATTGATGAGCGGACCATCGACCCGCACAAACCCAGCTCAACCCAGCGCTCACAGGCCAACGGTGCCAAGCCGCCGGGGGCACATCCTGATGAGCGGATGTGACCAAGCCTGAGTTGCTGTTAAGACCGTTATCATCGGACGTTTGCCTCGGGGTTCCGGCATGCCCAAGTTTGGTGCCATCGTGCCCGTGTTGCGCATCTTTGACGAACACGCGGCGCGCACATTTTACATCGATTTTCTTGACTTCAAGGTCGATTTTGAGCACCGCTTCGGCGACAATTTCCCACTCTACATGGGTCTGTCACACGCAGACTGTCGGTTGCATTTGTCTGAACATCACGGCGACGGCTCACCGGGCGTTCAAATCCGCATCGAGACAGACGATGTTGCGGGTCTTTCAGCACTGCTTTCGGCAAAGGACTATCGTTACGCCAAGCCCAGCGCGCCCGAGCAAACGCCTTGGGGTACATTCGAGCTGTGCGTCACCGACCCATTCGGCAATCGCTTACGTTTCGTGCAAGCAACAGCGTCTCAAGTGTCGAAGTGAGAGATCATCATGCGCGTCCGTTTCTTTGCCGGTTCGCTGGCCATCGCAAGCGTGCTGAGCCCCTGCGCCGAGGCTCAACAAACCCGCGCGCCCGAACCACGTGAAAAATCAACGGTCAGCATTGAGATGGTCGCCAAGGGCCTCGTACACCCCTGGGGCCTGCAGTTCCTGCCCGACGGCCGTATGCTGGTCACTGAACGGCCGGGACGACTGCGCATCGTCACCCGCGACGGCCGAATATCGGAGCCGATCGCCAACGTGCCGGCCGTATTCGGCGCCGGCCAGGGTGGATTGCTTGACGTCGCCGTCGATCCGGATTTCGCTGTGACCGGGACCATTTACTTCACCTTCGCGGAGCCGCGCGGGGCTGGCACAGCGGGCACCAGCGTCGGCCGCGCCAAGCTCGTTTTCACAGGTACCTCCTCCAGCCTTGAAAATTTCAGCGTCATCTTCCGCCAGCAGCCACAAACAAGCGGCGGCCTGCATTTTGGCTCCCGCATCGCCATCGCCCGCGACGGTAACCTTTTCGTTGCGCTCGGCGAGCGCTTTCAGCGCGACCGGTCACAGGACCTAACCACGCACTATGGAAAAGTCGTCCGCATTTCGCCAATCGGTGCCGTACCAAAAGACAATCCCCAACGCCCGAGCGGCCAGCAACCCGAGATCTGGAGCCACGGTCACCGCAATATGCAGTCAGCGGCCATCCATCCCGTGACCGGCAAACTGTGGACCGTCGAACACGGCGCGCGCGGTGGCGATGAAATCAACATTCCCGAGGCCGGTAAAAACTACGGCTGGCCCATCATCACCTACGGGCGCGATTACTCGGGCGCCAAGATCGGCGATGGCACAGCCAAAGAGGGTCTCGAGCAGCCAATCTACTATTGGGACCCCTCTATCGCGCCATCGGGCATGGCGTTCTATACCGGCGACCTCGTGCCCAAATGGAAGGGTAACCTGTTCGTCGGCGCGCTTGTTGGCCAGCACCTCACCCGGCTGGTGCTCGACGGGGAAAAAGTCATCGCCGAAGAACGCCTCCTGACAGCCGAGGGTGAACGTATACGCGACGTCCGACAGGGCCCCGACGGCGCGTTGTATCTGCTGACAGACCACCCGGAGGGACAAATTTTGCGGTTAACAGCGCGCTAGAGCCCGTTTCGCTACCACAGAGGCACCACATAAAAGTGCACAAGCAATCTATTCTTGCGCCAGCGCCAGTTGCAGCGCGAAAACACCCCTCCTATATACCGGCTAACATCGACTATCTCAGGGGACCACTCACATCGGCCCCGCGCGGTCCCAAGCCTTTTGATCGGATTAGCTCCGAACTCGGCCAACAGACGCACGGAGACGGACTCCAACGGTTTTGTACCGAAGGGCTCCATGGGCTGGCGCCAAGCACGGGGCCAGCACTTCAGGGACAATGAAGCGGCAGTCGTTGCTGCTTCTGACAAAGGCGTGATGGTTGGTGAACACCTGGGGCGGTGGACGCCAGGGTCGTGCCAATTACAGCTTCCTTGAGCCGCCAACTTTCTTGAGCCGCCAACTTCCTTGAGCCGACGGACGAGCGGTTCGCCGCAACATAAAGGACTGAAATACTATGGGTAAAGTGATCGGCATCGACCTCGGGACGACGAATTCGTGCGTCGCTGTGATGGATGGGGCAAAGCCCAAAGTGCTAGAGAACTCGGAAGGTGCCAACACGACGCCGTCGATTGTGGCCTATACCGAAACGGAACGCCTCGTCGGCCTTCCGGCCAAGCGCCAGGGCGTCACCAATCCAACCAACACCTTATTCGCCATTAAGCGTCTGATCGGCCGCCGCTTCGACGATCCAGATACGGAGAAAGACAAGAAGCTTGTTCCCTTTAAGATCGTCAAAGCCCCCAACGGCGACGCCTGGGTCGAAGCGCAAGGCAAAACCTACTCGCCCGCGGAAGTGTCAGCAGCCATTCTGTCAAAGATCAAAGCCGACGCCGAAGCCAAGCTCGGCGAGCCGGTGACGCAAGCCGTCATCACGGTGCCCGCTTACTTCAACGACGCCCAGCGCCAGGCAACCAAGGACGCAGGCCGGATCGCCGGTCTGGAGGTGCTTCGCATCATCAACGAGCCCACGGCTGCTGCGCTCGCCTATGGTCTCGACAAGAAAAAGGACGCCAAGACCATCGCGGTCTACGATCTCGGCGGCGGCACCTTCGACGTCTCGATCCTTGAGATCGGCGATGGCGTGTTTGAAGTGAAGTCCACCAACGGTGACACGCACCTTGGCGGCGAAGACTTCGACTTGCTCCTGCTCAATTATCTCGCGACCGAATTCAAAAAGGAAAACGGTATTGATCTGAAGACCGACAAACTGGCCCTCCAGCGTCTCAAGGAAGGCGCCGAAAAGGCCAAGATTGAGCTCTCGTCGAGCCAGCAGACAGAGATCAACCTGCCGTTCATCTCCATGAACATGCAGACACAATCGCCGCTGCACCTGAACTTGAAGCTTACGCGTGCCAAGCTCGAAAGCCTCGTCGATGACCTGATCAGCAAGACCAAAGCGCCGTGCATCCAGGCCCTCAAGGACGCTGGCCTCAAAGCCGCCGACATCGACGAAGTCGTGCTCGTTGGCGGCATGACACGCATGCCAAAGGTCCAGGCACTCGTGAAGGAGCTGTTCGGCAAGGAGCCGCACAAGGGCGTCAATCCCGATGAAGTCGTGGCCGTTGGCGCGGCCATCCAGGCCGGCGTGTTGAAGGGCGACGTCAAGGACGTGCTGTTGCTCGACGTGACGCCGTTGTCACTTGGCATCGAAACGCTTGGCGGCGTGTTCACACGCCTGATCGATCGCAACACCACCATTCCGACCAAGAAGAGCCAGGTCTTCTCGACCGCCGAAGATGGTCAAGGCGCCGTGACCATTCGCGTGTTCCAAGGTGAACGCGAGATGGCCACCGACAACAAGCAACTCGGCGTGTTCAACCTCGAGGGCATTCCACCGGCCCCGCGCGGCGTGCCGCAGATCGAGGTGACCTTCGACATCGATGCCAACGGCATCGTCAACGTTGGCGCCAAAGACAAGGCAACGAATAAAGAGACCTCGATCAAGATCCAGGCCTCGGGCGGGCTCAGCGACGCCGACATCGAGCAGATGGTCCGCGACGCCGAGCAATTCGCCGACGAGGACAAGAAGCGGCGTGAGGGGGCC
>JANNXS010000050.1:0-4526 GCA_031409695.1 Hyphomicrobiaceae bacterium | reverse complement strand
GGCAGAGCCCTATGGCCTCGGTTGCAATCCGATGTTCACCCATTGGGACAATGTGCACGCCCAAGAGCGGTTGTTGCGCGAAAAATTCGGCATCACCCAGTTGCCGCTTATCTATGGTTGGTCCATGGGCGGGCAGCAGGCGCTGCATTGGGCTGCGATTTTTCCGGAGCGTGTGGCACGCATCATTGCGGTGTGCACGTCAGCGCGCACTAGCCCGCACAACAAAGTGTTTATCAATGGAGTCCGCGGTGTGCTGACCGCCGACGCAAACTATCGCAACGGCCGTTTTATGGAGCGCCCTGTTGCGGCGTTACGGACGTTTGCGCGCTGTTATGCCGGCTGGGCGCTTTCGCAGGCGTTTTATCGCGAAGAGCTATGGCGCGGCATGGGTTATACCAGCTTGGAAGACTTCCTGGTGCGCGACTGGGAGGGCAATTTCCTCCGCCGGGCCGGGGAAGATTTGATCTCCATGCTCGACACGTGGACAGCATCGGATGTTTCCGACAACTCCTTGTACCACGGAGATCTTGGCAAGGCGCTTGGCGCAATCCAGGCACGCGCGATAATCATGCCGTCGACCACGGATCTCTACTTCACCGTCGACGATAGCGAGATCGAAACGCGTCAGATGCCGCATGCCGAATTGAGGCCGATCATCTCAAATTGGGGACATCGCGCAGGGAACCCGCGTTTCTCGCCCGCCGACGAGGCTGTGTTGCGACAAGCGGTGGGGGACATCCTTGCCGTGTGATGGATGCCCGACTTTGGCCGTCAGGCTGTTAGCCCAATATGAAGACCTCGGCGCGATAGTGGTCGAATTGTTTTCACGCGTTAGTTTGGCGAGATGGCACTATGGCGAACCCCGCAGGGCCTTCACCCGCTGAGGCTGATCGGGCTGTTCAACCGCAAAACCTGCAACCGCGACGCGCGCACGTCTTGCATTACCGATTCTCAACGTCGCTGTTTGGTCGGCGCTTCTATATGGCTTTCCTCGCCGGCACCGAAAATCGTTCTATGCGGCGCGTGCGCGAAGACGGGTCAGGACGCAATGTTGTTGTCGTCGCAACTGAACTCGCGGTGATTTGCCTAGCCTTGTCGATGATGATCTGCCTGCTGACCGGCCTCGTCGTCATCGCGCTCTATTTCGGCAAGATCGCCATGGGTATCGATCTTATGGACGGCCCATCGGTCTTGCACCCGATCTACGACTTCTTTTTTGGCTCCTGATCCGCCATGGCATTGTAAGCCGCTGTCACATCGCGCTCGACGGCTGCCTCGGTGAAGCCCTCAAGCACGCGTGCACGGGCACGTCCGCCCATTTCCGCGCAGCGCTCGGGTGAGGCCATTAGTTTTCCAATCGCACTCGCGAGCGCCCGCGCGTCTCCCGTCGACACGACATGCCCTTCAACACCATCGCGCACAAAGCGTCGGCTGCCCGGAACATCCGTGACCACCAGGGCGCGCCCGCACGCGGCCGCTTCGAGGAGGCTGCGTGGCAGACCTTCGCCGCCACGTGACGGCACGATGGCGACGGCCGCGTTTCGCCAGACTTCGCGGACATCGGTAACGTTACCGTGCCACGTCGCGAGGCCCTCATGCTCCCACGTACGGATGGTTGCCTCGGCAATTGCCTCGGGATTGTCGGCATCGATACGCCCATAGAGATGCAGTTGGGTGTCATGGCCTGCCGCGCGCAAATGCCTGACAGCATCGATGGCTATGTCGACCCCCTTTGACGCAATGAGACGGCCGACATAGGCAAGTGTCACTGGCCCGGACGGCATGGGTAGGGCTGCGAAATGCGCGGGGTCCACGCCCGCCCCGCCGAGTACGGTGATGCGCGCGCGTGCTGGCAACACGTCTCGGCCGAGCAACAACGCGAGATCGTCTTCATTCTCAACAAACAGGTGGGCGCGAGGCCGCGCGTACAAACGCTTCACGATGGCCCGCGCGACCGACAGCATCACGCCGCGCGACGATGAGGCGGCGATCAACCCAAGACCTGTAACGTGAATGCCAACAGCCGGCACGCGTGCTGTTGCAAGGGCAACGGCGCCAAGCACGATCGGCTTCAGCGACACGAGGTGAATCGCGTCCGGCTTCTCATGCTGCAGTATCCGAGCGAGGCGCAGCGCCGTCAGCGGGACGCGCACGGGATGCGTTGATTGGCGTTGATAGTCGAAGGCGACAACTCGTGCGCCGAGGTGCTCGATCTCGTGGGTACGGCCAGAGTTGCGCGTGATGATCAAAACCTCGTCCGCGCACACACGCAAGGCGCGGATCAACGGCATAAAATGCGACAGCACGAACCAGTCTTCTGTCACGCACAGGGCTATTTTACCGAAACGCTTCTTTATTGTCGTGTTCATGGGGGAGAAACTCCAAACGCCGCGAACGATCGGTTTTCGACTTGTATTAATTGTTGTGGATACCCGCAATTATCCACATCATTAACGCGTCGAGTTGCATTGTCCACATATAATCCCCAGTTTTGCCGCAGTTTTCCACGGGATCGCCACAGCATCGTCTCGCGTAGAACGCTTCGTTCTAGCACATACTGAATATGCGTTTTGTTCTCAAAGTTGTGTTCCGGTCCACAGTGGCGATTGCGCTGTCGATTGGTGTTCTGGTTGCATCCGCGTCTCAAGCCGATGCGGCATCTCCGCCCTTACCTCAGTTGCAGCAGCCATCCGGTGGTGCGTCGACGCCACGTACTCTTATTGGTTCGGCGCGGGCTCTCGACGGCGACACGATCGATCTTGCAACGCGCGCGTATGGTGTGGTGCGCATACGCCTCGAAGGCATTGACGCACCCGAAGGCGGCCAGCGCTGTCAGCTGAAATGGTACGGTACCTGGGATTGCGGCCGCGCCGCGACGCTGGCACTCGCGCAAATCATCGGCGATCGCACGGTATCCTGCGATGATCGCGGGACCGACAAATATGGTCGGACACTTGGCGTTTGCTTTGCGGACGGACGCGATATCAATTCCGAAATGGTGCGCATCGGTCTCGCATGGGCGTACGTGCGATATTCATCGATGTACGTCGTGCAAGAAAAGGATGCGCGCGGGGCGCGCGTTGGCGTTTGGCAAGCCACTACGCAAGCTCCCTGGGATTGGCGTGCGGCCCAACGCCAGCCGAGCACGGCTGAAACAAAACCGGCGCAGTTCGCGGGCGTCGTCGCTGCGCAACCGGCACCGGCGATCCCAGAAGCGCGTCCCGACGGCTGCAACATAAAGGGTAACGTGACCAAGAATGGCCGCATCTACCACACGCCTGAAAGCCCTTGGTATGAACGCGTGAAGATGAGCCTCGGCTTCGGTCGGCGCTGGTTTTGCAGCGAACCAGAAGCGCAGGCGGCCGGTTGGCGCCCAGTGGTCTCCCAGGCACAGCCATAATGGCGTTCGCGTGACAAGCCGGTATCCGCGTGTTTGAAGAGAGGCCCCTCGCATCATGCCGGAGATCGCATGTCAGCTGCCGCGACACAGATTATCGAAACCCGTTGGTGGCACGTGCGCCACGCACCCGTGCCCGATAGTGGACGCATCTATGGCCAGCGTGATCTTGATTGCGATTGCTCAAATGCGACCGTGTTTCGCACGGTAGCGGCCGTGCTGCCGCAAGATGCCGTCTGGGTGACGAGCGACTTGAAGCGCGCCAAACAAACAGCGGCTGCGATCCAAGCCGCGTCGAACGGCCGGCACGCACCTCTGGAGATGCCGGCATTTAAAGCCTTCAACGAGCAACACCTCGGCGATTGGCAGGGCATGGATCGCAACGAGTTCCGGGCACAGCGCAAGCTGACCGCCAAGAGCTTCTGGATGACCACGGGCGATGAAAGAGCACCCAATGGCGAAAGCTATCCAGATCTCGTCAACCGCGTCGCGCCACTCATCAGCGAGCTGACCACCGCACATCGCGGCCGCAATATCATTTCGGTCTCGCACGGTGGCACGATCCGCTCAGCACTGGCGCATGCGCTGGCGGCTCCCCTGCACATGTCACACGCCTTCACGATCGAAAATGTCTCGATCACGTTGCTCGACCATCTGCACGATCCGGCGCACCCGGCGGATGATGTCTGGCGCGTCTCACATGTGAACGCCATGCCGTGGCTCGGCCAAGTCTGATGCGCTGGCTGTAAACTGATGACACTGGATGGGATGCCATGATCGAACTACACCATTTGAACGCATCCCGCTCGCGTCGCATTACCTGGCTGCTTGAGGAGCTAGAGGTGCCCTACGCGGTCATGGCGTATCACCGCGACGCGACCACCAATCTCGCGCCACCAGAATTGGCCGCAATCCATCCACTCGGCAAATCTCCGGTCATCCGTGATGATGGCCGCACCATTTTCGAATCCGGCGCGATCATAGAATATCTCGTGCGCTGCCATGGTAAGGGCCGTTTTCAGCCGGAGATGGGTACGCCGCTCTATGACCGATACATCCAGCTTCTGCACTACGCCGAAGGCTCGGCCATGTTGCCGCTTCTGCTCAAGCTCTATGTCGGCCGGCTGGG
>JANNXS010000049.1:0-13936 GCA_031409695.1 Hyphomicrobiaceae bacterium | reverse complement strand
GATCGGCGCAGCAGTCGCCGCCGAGATCAATCGTGCCGGCTGGGCCAGCGGTTGTCAGACGGCCCATGGTCAAGCGGCCGAGCGAGGAAGAATCGAGGTACCAGTTTGCATCACGAAGGCGGATGAGATTGTCGCCGTTGGCGTTGCCCGTACGCTCTTGCGAGCTGCCATCTTCAGACGTCTGCGAGACGAGAACCGACCGACCCTTGTCACGAATGTCGAGAAGGATGCTGAAACCAGCTGTGACCGACGGCGTAACTTTGGCATTGCCAGAGAAGCCGAAGCGCGTCGACGAGTTTGAGTTGTCGACGCCGAGATAGGTGTTCGAGCGGTCGCCGTCATTCCAATACATCAGCTGACGGTTGACCTGACCAGAGATGGTCAGCGAAACTTTGCGATTGCCTTTGCGAGCCGTTGTGGCTTCGAGTTCAGCAACGCGCTCTTCGAGATCTGCGCAGCAATCGCCACCGAGATCAGCGGCGAATGCGCCAGTTGAGAGGGCGCCAGCGGCGGCCACGAGGGCCAGGCGGCTAGCGGACTTCTTGAGTCCCCCGAACATGTTTTTCTCTCCGTTTGACACTTTTAAGCTACGGACCACCACGGAACAACTCCAGGACTGTGTACGCTTCTAACTGCGGGTACGCCGACCAGAACTTGCTACGAGGGAAAGCCCACTCTCCCGGTTCAGTGTGACAGGTGCGATTGCCAGTCTCTGCTTGCCGTCGCTCTCAACCGTTCCGATGTGGAGTTAGCCCGGACCTTAACGAGAGGTAAAGAACAAAGACTGGGATGGTGCGGCTTTACCGCTCGCGTGTGGCTTTGTCGCCACGGACTGATTCTACTGAGGCATTGTATGCGCTCTATAAATTCATCTATGCGATTCGCCTGGAAATGAAATCTATAGCAATTGCATTGTGTTGACGAATCAGAACCCACACATCTATCGCTACGCGCCCTCACGTGATTTCTATTTTTGTTCCACTCGGTAACGGGCCATGGGAGGCCATTCTCACGTCCGCGACTGGCGGATTGCCCTGCCACCTTGGGATACACGCCTTTGGTCTTAGCCTGCAGACGCGGCACAAAAGGACGGCGGCCGACATCGTTGACGGGTCAACAGACCGGGCGGATCGACGGTGCCTCCCCCCGGGGGAAGACGCCCAGAGCAATTTAGTCCACGAACGTCGACACGATCTAGACTGTCATCGTGCCCCATTCGTGGGCAGGACCCATTTTTCAACGGCATTTGATCAATAAACAGGGCTGCCCCAGCTGCACCATGGGTCCCGCACACAAGAGCGGCAGGATGACAGGTTGGGGGAGTGTCGACATCGAGACTTGGGTCGCAGGGGGAACGCAGCGGAGACGTGGACCGCACACCGCGCTGGCACGTCCGCCATTCGCTCAATACGTCGCGCGTCCACCTGAAATGTCGAGGACCTGGCCGGTGGTGAATGAGCAGTCCGATGACGAAGCCCAGGCGACAAGTGCTGCCACTTCTTGGACGGTCACAAAGCGTGCGCGCGGGATCTTCGACAGCATATACGTGACATGCTCCGGCGGCATCTGGTCGAAAATCGCCGTTTTCGCAGCGGCTGGCGTGATTGCGTTGACGGAGATGTCGTAACCGGCGAGTTCTTTGCCAAGCGACTTGGTCAGACCAATCAAGGCGGCCTTTGAGGCCGAATAGGCCGACGCGTTCGGGTTGCCCTCTTTGCCGGCGATCGAGGCGATGTTGACGATGCGCCCGTAATTCTGCGCGATCATAGCGGGTATCACGGCCTGGCAGCAGTTGAAGGGGCCGTCGAGATTGACGGCCATGGTGTGGCGCAGGTCCTCGAGCGGGTATTCCCACAGCTTCGCCGTCGGCCCCGCGATGCCGGCATTGTTGACGAGGATGTCGACGGTCTTGAACGCTTTCACCGTCGCATCCCGCGCGGCGGCCACGCTCTTGGGATCGGTCACATCGCATTTTACCGCGAGCACATTGGCACCAAGTGGGGCGCCAAGCGCTTGCGCCGTCTTCTCGGCGAGAGCGTGATCGTGGTCCCAGATGGCGACTTTCGCGCCAGATGCCAAAAAGCGCTCGGTGACGGCGCGGCCGATGCCCTGGGCGCCCCCCGTGACAACAGCGATCCGGTGAGAAAGATCGTAGGTCGTGGACATGGTGGGTCTCGGTCAACGTGGTTGGGATCAAAGTGCCCGGGCGCGAACAGGTAACATGCCACATCGCATCAAGGCGAGCACCAGACCTAGTCCCGGCCCGACAGAGACCGGAAACTGGTAGACGGCGACTTGCCGTCAGTTGCGCTGAAACAAACGCTTCAGAATACCAACAAGCAACATCATGGCACCGCCGCCGATACCCCCGCCGGCCACCTGCTGTAAGATCGCGACGACATCAATGTCCCCGCCGGCAGCCGTCGCTGCCATGGTAGTTGCTGGACCAAGGATGCCGCTCAAAATTTGGCTACCGACACCCCCACCAATCAAACCTGCAAGCGTGTTTCCAAGTGTTCCAAGGCTGAAATTTTTGAGCAGAGCGCCGCCAAGATTGCCGCCCGCCGCGCCGCTGATCAGCTGAATGACAAGCGTTGCGATATCCATTTGTGTCCCCTCAAGGTTATGTACCGTACTCATAGTTTGTACCCGCCGCCATCAAACGCAAAACATGCACGGTGGTTAATCGCCCAGCGCTGACCTACCCTGGCCTGACCTACCCTGGCCTGACCTGTTGCCCAGCCACAACAGAAAGCGCAAAGCTGCGCGCCGCCTCTCGGCCGCACCTTCCGCTTTGGTGCAATATAGTGTGCAGATGAGGTGTCCAACTCGTAATGAGGCACTCCATGTTGCGCTCTCTGCTTGTCGCCTCTGCTCTCTCGGCACTCACCTTTGTCGGCGTAACCCCCAGCGCAACAGCTCAAGAGCGTAAACCGTCGCCGCCCGCAACGGCTGGAGCCGGTGCCCATCCCGCCTCAGGCTACTATCGGCGCACGCCCCAGGTCCGGAGCTTCGTCCAGCGGCGCGGCGGCTATTCGTACTCCTCGAGCGACGTTGCCAACACCGCAAACGACAGTCGCGTTCAATTTGGCTCGACCAACAGCTATCGCAACCCGTACCTCGATCGGCAATCGCGCAGCGGCCCGTTTGATCACGGCTTCTTCTGGGACAGCGGCGTCTCACCCCGCGGCGGCAACAGCCCCTATCAGAACTGACAATAGTTTTGGGGGATGGCGATTTCGTTTGTCGCGAGCGCGTGGAATAGTTTTCGGCGTGCACGCGGTGATTTCCCCGCCAGACTCAATTGTGGCGCATGCTGTCTTGTATTGTTTTGTTCTATTTTTGTCTTGACGCCACAAGTTGTCTCGGCTACTTTGCACGCACAAGATGTGGGGGCTTAGCGACTGTGGGCGGACCATGCGGATTTCATTCCCAGATGGGCGGTATTTCATTCCCAGTTGAACTGGACCCTACACGACCGTTGGAACGGCACCCCCACAGCCGCTATGCCTCATGACGACATGGAGTTTGTCGTGCCATTGCCGAGCCAAGACGCCATACCCTCCCACGACCGGACTTTCAGCACGACCGACGGCCGACAATCGCCGATAGCGTTAGAAATTGCTCGGGGAACTGGGCGTTGCCTCGCCAATCATGGGTTTTGCGCCCTGCCAGAAGTCACACTCGCCAATGGTCGACGTGCCGACCTGCTTGCCCTCTCTGATACAAGCGAGGTGTGGATTGTTGAAATAAAGTCTTCGGTCGAAGACTTTCGTGCCGACCAGAAATGGCCAGAATACCGCGATTTCTGCGACCGTTTTTACTTCGCGATACAAACGACCTTCCCGCGCGAATTGATCCCAGACGGGGTCGGCCTCATCCTGGCTGATCGCTTTGGTGGCGAGGTCGTGCGGCCAGCACCGAGCCATAAGCTCGTCTCGAGTAGGCGTAAGGCTGTCCTCCTTCGCTTTGCCCAAACAGCCGGCGTGCGCCTGCAGACCGCCCTCGATCCCGACATGAGGCGGTACGTTCGCGGATGGCCGGAGGGCCTCTGAGGCACCTGGCCGGTGGGCCTCTGAGGCACCTGGCCGGCGGACCTCTGAGCCAAGCGTGCGCATCATCTGCCTTGGGCCGCGCCAACAGGGTTTCATGAGCTCACATCCGAGCCACCCCGAACGTCGTCGCCTTCAGCGGCCGCATCTCAGCCTCCCGACAAATGCTCAGGCACATCGCCAGCACCCTGCGCGAATCTCTCGGGTCAATCAGGCCGTCGTCCCACAGCCGCGCTGTGGCGTAGAGTGCAGTCGACTGAGCCTCCATGCGCTTGACGATGCCAGCCTCCATCGTGTCGAGGGCCGCGACATCGATCGGCAGGTTTTCACGCTTGCTCTTTTCTTCTGTGACGATGCGCATGACCCCGGCTGCCTGCGCACCGCCCATGACCGCGATGCGATTGTTCGGCCAGGCAAAGATGAAACGCGGATCGAAGCCGCGCCCACACATGCCGTAATTGCCAGCACCGAAACTCGCACCGATATGAAGCGTGATCTGTGGCACGGTCGCATTCGCCACGGCCTGGATCATTTTAGAGCCGTGCTTGACGATACCGGCCGCTTCCGCCTCCCGGCCGACCATGTAGCCCGTCGTGTTCTGCAAATAGATGATCGGCGTATTCGATTGTGAGCAGGCCTGGATGAAATGCGCGGCTTTGCTTGCGCCTTCAGCGTCGATGGGTCCGTTGTTACCGACGAGGCCGACGGCGTAGCCCTCGATAGCCGCATGGCCAACAATCGTGTGCGTCCCATAGAGTGCCTTGAACTCAAGAAAATCCGATCCGTCTACAAGCCGAGCTATGACATCGCGGACATCAACAGCCTTGCGATAATCCACCGGCACCAAGCCCGCGAGTTCGTCAGGTGCATAGTGTGGCTCAGCGAATGACACCGGCGGACAATACGGCAATTGCTGGTTCCAATGTAGTTTTGCCATCACCTCACGGCACAGGCGAATGGCCTCAGCGTCATCCTCAGCCAAGTGTTCAGAGAGCCCTGATCGGGTGGCATGCATCTCAGCGCCACCGAGCTCTTCATCGCTCGCAATTTCGCCGGTCGCAGCTTTTAGCAGTGGCGGACCGGCTAGGAAAACCTTCGCCTTGCCGCGAACCATGATGACATAGTCTGACAGCCCCGGCAGATACGCGCCGCCAGCGGTTGACGATCCGTGCACGACTGTTACCTGCGGGATGCCAGCCGCCGACATGCGTGCCTGTGTCGCGAACCCGCGTCCGCCGTCGACGAACATCTCGGCTTGATACAGCAGATTTGCCCCACCGCTCTCGACAAGGCGCACGGTCGGCAGCTTATTTTGCATCGCGATCTGTTGCATGCGATGGCTTTTCTTGACCGCCATGGGCGTTGACGTGCCGCCCTTGATGGCGCTGTCCGACGCGGCAATCATGCAGCGAACACCTGAGACAGAGCCGATACCCGCGATCCCGCCGCCAGATGGGCTGTCCTGATCGTCGTGCATGCCAAAGCCTGCAAGCGTCGACATTTCCAGCCAGGGCGCACCGCGATCAAGCAACAACGCAAGCCGCTCCCTCGGCAGCAATTGTCCACGCTTCTTGAATAAATCCGCTTTGCTGTTTGAACTCGCGCGCACCTTCGCCTCAAGCGCTCGGAACACCGCCACCAGCTGCAGCATGTCGACGCGGTTCTGACGGAAAGCGTCAGAGGTGGTGTCGATGCGGCTCTCAAGTTTTGGCATGGGACCTCGGCGACAAGACGGGCAAGCAGACAAGAGGTTCAGACAGGGCGATTAGACCGGGACAATTAGACCGGGCAAGTTACTCCGGCATAGGGGGCGAACGCGGCACTGTCATCTGTTGGCAGAACACGCCCGGCGGCCGACAGAGAAGCGCTTCATCGCGACCAGAGCCTGAGAGTTTCTGTTAACCAATATTCGACCGCAGACGGGTCAATCGATACGCGGAGGGTTAACGAGAAGCGCAATAACCTTAACCGGCAAAACCTTTATCGGCAATGGAGCCCTAAAATGGTTATCTCACGGCTTTCTAAACTGTTTGGATTGACGGCACTTGGCATAACACTGACGTTGACTGTTTCAACACCAGTTGTTGCCGGTCAGGGTATGGTACGCGCTGCACAAAGTTGGTCGTATCAGTTGACCGGCAACATGAGCACAATTGCGGCGTCAAACGCCGATGTTGTTGTCGTCGATGCGGACCACGGTGGGGCGGCTGCCCGTTTTAAAACCAAGCCCGGCGGCGGCCGTCGCGCGGCGATTGCCTACCTGTCGGTTGGAGAAGCGGAAAAATGGCGTGGCTACTGGAAGGGCTGCTGCGCTGGGAGCCGACCGTCCTGGCTGACCTCGACCACCCAAGGCTGGGCTGGCAACTATGCGGTCAAGTTCTGGGAGCCCGGTTGGAAAGCCATCGTGCGCCAGCGGGTCAGCGAGATTTTTGCCAAAGGCTATGACGGCGTCTATCTCGATCGGATCGATACCTGGGAACGGGTCGGCACCAAGGCGCAGATGATCCAGTTTATCCGTGAGATCGCCGCCCAGGCCCGCAGTATAAAAGGGGATGCAGCCATCATCGTCCAGAACGGCGAAGAGTTGCTCGACAACGCCGGCTATGTCTCAACCATCGATGCGATCGCCAAGGAGGATCTATTCCATGGCATTCGCCATGACGGCGGCCGCAACAGTGTCGGCGATGTCAAGGCCAGCGTTGGGTTGCTCCAACGGGCAAAGTCCCAAGGCAAGAAGATCTTTGTCGTCGAGTATCTGGGCGGCACAACAGCGGCCAGCGTTGCAGCTGAAATCCGCAAGCAAGGCTTCGTGCCGAACTTCGCTGGCCGCAACCTCGGCAACTGAGGTCGCGACGGTCTCGCTCCGTTCAGCCTCGGTTTAAATGCCCTCAATCGCGTAAACGCGCGCCGGCGCGCCGTCGGCACCTGGAATTTTCAATGGTGCCGCCGAGAGCAGCACGTTGGGCTCGCGCAAGTCTGCCGTGTTGCACACATACTCGATCATGGTGACACCGGCCCGCAACAGAATATCGTGCGTGACATTCTCAGCCAGCGGACGCACCTCACCTTTGAGCATCAGCCTGATCACATAGTCCTGCGGAAAATCGTAGGCGACAGTTGTTATTCCCGTGTCGTGCAGCCACTGCGCACCTTCGCGCGTCAAATAGGGCGCATCGGTCCAGAACGAGGCGTCGGTGGGCGGCCGCTGCCGGTCCCATCCAGTCTTGAACAGTGCCATCCCGCCGTGCCTCAGGTGCTGCGCACGCGGGGCAAGCCGCTCTGGCCCAATGGCCTCATTTGGCATGATGTCCATCAGGTCAACGACAGCCGCGCGGCCAACGACGCGCTCCAGTGGCGTTGCCTCGATCGTCTCGCCATCGAGGAACATGTGCCGCCGCGCATCCACATGTGAGAAGGCGTGGCACGAGAGCTTTACAGTCGTCGCCTGAAACAGGTCTCCCGCAGCGAGGTTGCCTTTCAGTGTCATCTCAACTGGCCAGCGCGGATGCCCAGCGCGGATCGGCATCGATAGGTCGATCAGGCGCATGAAAACCCTCGAGTCTGTTTGTCCGCATGGCTCGGTTGTGCGCGAAAGACCGCGGAGAGGACGAACATGAATAGCGTAGTCCGACGATCGCCACCGAAGCAAGTGCAGGCCGAGCCAGGACATGCGCCAAGAGAAAAACCGCTTCTGAACGAGTTCGTGCAGTACTGGCTCGTGAACCACTGGCCGCTGCACTCCATGTCCGACGCACGGGCCACGACTTACGCACAAACCCCGTTGTGGCATACAACGGAGCTACAGGACCAACTGCGTGCGCGACGGCGCACTACAAAAAGGATCACGTAACCTCAACTGAGTCCAGCGCTAGGCTTGCCCAGCCGGGTTTACGATAGACCGCTTAATCGCGCGTGCGCAGACCAGCAGACAGATCGTATACGACAGGCAAGCCTAGAAAAGTCGCTTGCCCACCACTACCCCGAACGCTATAGCCCCTGCGCGCTGTAGTGCACTGCGCGCGGGCAACCTTTGGTTTTCCGCGCGCTTCCCGCGGGTCGGAGCGTGGCGCAGCCTGGTAGCGCACTTGCTTCGGGAGCAAGGGGTCGGAGGTTCGAATCCTCTCGCTCCGACCAATTAAATCAAGGACTTAGAGGTCAGAGGCCGCTTCGTCTGGTTCCGGTAACCAGAATTGTCCCCGGCTACCTCGTCCCCGAGTTCCGCTGCAAGTGCGGACTGTGGTGCCCATACGTCCGGTCCAAGGTCTCCATTGTAATGCCGACGAAGCCAGCGACTTTCCACGGATCGCGGCCGGATCGCAGAAGCCATGTGGTGCAGGTGTGCCGGAGCGTGTGCGGCGTGACATCCGCTCCAAGACCGGCCAGTCGACGCATCGTGTCCCATGATCGGCGGAGCTTACCCACGGGCTGCGCGTCGTAGTGGATGACATGGGTGATCCCGACGGCGAGATCTGCCGCGCGCCACGCCAAGAGGTGACGCATCAATCGCGGCGGGATGGCGATGCTCGGCTGGTCTTTCTTCGTCTTGCGCTTGCCGGGCCCGATCCGGTGCAACATCCCGCCCTCGATATCGACCCACCCGTCATGCGTGGATCGCACCCATCTGAGGCTGCGCAAAGCTTCAGATCGGGTGCCGGTGTGCAGACCAAGCACGAGGAACCGGCGAACATGCTCTTGCCGGGCCGATTTTAGTGCACGGCGGGCTTCCTGCCATGTGAGCCACCTATCTCTCGCCGCAGATTTGTCAGGCAGGGTGACGGCCGGTACGGCGTCCAGTGGCCCATACTCCCGGTGGAAGTAGCGAATGGCGGCGCGAAGGGTCTTCAAGTCATGCCGGGCCGTTTCCGTCGATACCTTCACCGCGACCCTTCGGGCCCGGATCGTCTGGGATGTGCGCCAAGTCACGTACTCTCGGCATGTCTTGCCTCGGATATCGGCCAGCGTTTTGTCGCCCCACCAGGTGATGATCGGCTCGGCCGTCGCGGCAATGAACGACGGGTTCGCGACGTGGGGGGCGTGCTCTTTTAGGTAGACATGGACGATATCGGTGATGCGGTGTGACGCGAGAGTGCCTGATCGGGTCGGCGGCTGATACTTGTCGATCAGGTAGCGCGCGAGAGCTTTTTCAGCCCCTGGACGGTCTTCAAGGCCGCATCCCGTGCGAGTTTCGACAGTTCCGTCTCGGATAACCCACCCGCCGGCTCGGCTTCCGCGGATCTGACGAGGGTAGAGTCTTGGGCCTTTGGCTCGACGCGGCATCGCTGCACAAACTCACGCAACAGAGAGTGGGTCACGTAGTGCTTGCCAGCTATCTTGATGGTCGACAATCGGCCCTTGCGTTGCTCTGTCCTCATCGACGCAGTGGTCAGGCCGATCTCACGTCCACCCATGCCGAGTGTCATCAGAGGTTCGATCGCTGTGCTCGTCACGACTTGCCTCCGGCGGAATTCGCCCGAAACTTGGATTTCATGTGTTGCACCGCTGCAGCCGGAGGCACGCCGCCAGCGTGACAATGAGATGCCTGGGCAACGGCAGGCGCGGTAGACACGATAGTCATTAATTGGCGCGACATTGATTGATCGTCCTGGTCGCTTTTCCCGTCTACATTTTCATCAAGAGCGTGTAAAGCGCTGTTTTTGTTGCAAAAAATGCAACACCCAATCTTGTTGCAAAAACTGCAACACACAGGTTGCGCCATCGTTGAATTGGTAGCAATTTCAACTGTGATCAATTCGCGAGCGCCATTGCATCGAACAGTAAAGTCAGATGTTGTTGAATGTGGATAAAGTGACAGAAGTCGCTTGGGTTCTTCGTGATGACAAGGAGCGTTGTCGTGCGCTCAGTGCCCGCCTGCATGTTGCTCGCATCGCTTCTCGCCAATTCGCCCGTGCAGGCGAAGCCAAAGAACGCCAACAACGAGAAAGCGAAGGTTTGCGGACGGCTGCTCGGCAGCGGCTTCTGCAATCAATGCGGGTGCAAGGGTGGGCCTGGTTATCGTGGACAGGACAAGCAGTGCGTCGGTTGGGACACCATCGGCAAGTGCGGCAGTCCGCCGTCGAAGAACTGCAAGGCCGAGAGACCCCACGCGACGATCATTCCTGCAGACTGGCCGGCAAACTCGCCGCGACAAGCGCCTGTAGGTGAAGACTGCAAACCGATCGGGGGCGCGGCCTCACCTAACAACGGGGGCGTGCCAAAACTTGCGCCAGTGCCAACCGATATTCCGGCGAAGAAACAATGACCGAACCGAAGATCAAAAGGGTTAATGCGATGGAGAGAAACTGGACTTTATGGGTGGTGGCAATGGCGATTGCTTGCCTTTCTGGTCCACTGGCTGCGCAGTCGCCGATCGAGACCGGACCATTGCGGCTGTCGCCAGATGAGTTACAAGAGAGAGTCAAAGCTAACGGCCTAAAGCTGCAAGACCTCATACGTAGTAGGACAGTCGTCACATCTGGAGTTGTTCAAGGGGTTGGGGAAGGTTTCAGCCAGAAAAGTGCCCGCGTTCCCGTTATCGAATTTCGCACGCCCAATGGAGTGCCAGTGAAGGCGCATCTAGCGATGGCGCAGCGTGCAGACGCTGCCAAGCTTGATCCTGGCGACATTGTTTCCGTTGCATGTCGCGATCTTCAATTGCTTACTGGTAGTTTGGTGTTTTTGCATGTTTGCGAATTAGCCACCTCGCGGTAGCGCGACTGGCTTCACGCTTGCTGCAAAAACTACAGTGACAGTTCGTCAACTCCCATGAGCCGCGGAATGTCGAATGCTGTCCGGAAGCGAACCGTTTGAAGGCGCGGATGTGGCTGACTTGTGAGCCCGGTATCATGCGGCGAGCAGCCAAAACCTCGTTCATGCGCTGACGCATCAGCGTCACGGTGGTGGGCGTGGTCATGGGAAGTTCCAGTTCTATAGTGAGGTTGACGAGACCTCGATCCTCAAGTTGGGGCTTCTCAATCCGTTACGCTTTTTCGCTCAACTGGGTTGCCATCCGTTCCGATGCAGGCCTATGGGCTCCTGCGCCCGCCTCAGCGGGCTGTCGCACAGCGACTTCGGGCTGGCCCATTCCTGACTCGACCACCCGGCACCAGCATCGACGTGAATGAGGGTACAGCTGACCACGGTCTAAGCGCAAGGTCATGATTGCTGTGAAGATTGCTGTCGTGTTGCGTTCCCGCATTTATTCTATGACCTTCACGTTGTGCCGCCCAGCGCTGGGATCAATCGAATTTCGCCCTGGTAGGGTGAAGGCCGCGCCCATGGCTTCAACGGCCTGTCGGTCAAGTCGCGCTCGATCGTCGAAATGGTGACTTTTGGTCATTGCCGCACACCACCCGGGATGCAACGGTACAACCATCAGTGGGGAGAGTACCGATGTCAGTAAAGCGTTTGGGTGAACTTGATTTTGGTGCGCTGGGCGCCGACGCGGAGGTCGTCAGCAACAACAAGCAGAAGCGCTTAATCTTTGACGCTGCCTTCGTGGTGCCACCCGGCATTGACGTGGACCAATATCGGCGCGGCGAACTGTATTTCGTGACAGGCCGCAAAGGCACTGGCAAGACAGCACTTCTCCGATACCTGCACAGCCATTTCGACCAGAAGAACACCTTTAGCCACTTCGTGGTTTACCGTGACGACATCAAGACGCGGGAAAAGGATGACATCTTCAATAGCGCGGGGATCGTCGTCAACAAACACCCGGATCTCGATCCCGGAACAGTCGACGTGGTTGATGGCTGGTTGATTTACATGTTTCGTGAACTGACGCGGCTGGTTGAGCGGCATTCGTCGTCCGTTACATCAAAGCCCGCGCTCCGTACGTTCCTCGATTCAACGGCGGGTATTCGTGGGCTTAAACCGAAGAAATCGTTCGTTGACCGCTTGTTGCGTCGTGGCGGAAGCGTTGGCGTGGGCGGCTTTGCGCACTTCAAGCTCGACAAAGACACATCGAGCGACGTTTCCGGGCCAGTCAGGACGCTGGATAAAATACGACTGTTCTTTGACGATCTCGCGAAATTGAAGTTCAAGCCCGGCCACCGCTTCTTCCTTCTGTTCGACGAACTGCACTTCGTCGTGACGAAGGGCGACCGTAACGAGCGCGATACGATCCTCGTCCGGGACCTGATACAAGCGACCGAGCGCTTCAACCGCAATTGTATCGAGCATGGCCTCCCGATCCATGTCCTGTGCGCCATTCGATCTGAAGTGATCGATAGTGTATTCGGTGCGTCGCACGAGCTGCGGAAGGCGGCACAAAGCTATGGGCGCGAGATCGTTTGGCACAAGCATGGCGCTCGCAAGGTCGACGAGCATCCTTTCATGAAGCTCATCGAATCGCGGATCAGAGCTTGCGAAAAAAACCGTGGAGCTTCGGTGAGCAACGATGTGTGGGACACATATTTTCCGGACAAGATCCTCGGTAGCCTGTCAAAATCCTTCATCTACGCCAACACATGGGCGCGACCGCGCGATCTCGTCTCACTGCTGGGCAACGCGGCAAGCGCCTCGCCAGACGCAACCAAATTCGACAACACAACGTTCAAGAAAACCGCCCCGGAGCACTCGAAGTACGCATGGGATGAGCGGGTCCCGGAACTGGCCGCCTCGTATGACATCGATGAAATTGGCATGATCAAAGCAGCAATCGTGGAGATCGGCCGCGATTTCGACCTCCCATCATTCGAAGAAGCGCTGAAGCGTCGCACTAGCAAGACAGACTTCAAGGGAAAGCTTCCGCGCCAGATTATCCGCGATCTCTATAATCTCGGCGTCGTCGGGCAGATGACCGGAGCGCGATCGTTCCGTTGGGCACACGAAGGCTGGCGAGACATCGACTTTGAAAAGCGGTTCCGGCTTCACCGCAGTCTCTTCGCCGAGTTCGTCGCAGACAAGGTGACGGACGAGGCCCTCCAAGGCGACGACGGAGATTGAGCGGTCTCTCCCCCGCTTAAACAGGTCCTTTCGAGGTTGGCGCATGAACTGGCGGCGCGATTTTGGCGGCTCGTCGCCAGGCATACGAGGGCGTAGGTATGGGGATCACCGCGTCCGGAAACTTGCGCAGTTGAAGCCACTGGGCGAAACCGGATCACGTTGCGTAAATTGTGCTGCGGTGAGCGCAAGAACAGCGCAGCTAGCTTCGCGTAGGAAGGGTAAAAACTGAGCCCATCGCGTCGACTGCCTGCCGCTCCAACCGAGCCTTGTCATCGATATAGCGGCCAGTCGTCGTTGATGACGAATGCCCAGCGAACGTCTGCGCTGCAACAAGGCTCCCATTGCACAAGCGCAGCGCCTCGGTGATGGCCGAGTGTCGCAACCCATGTGGGTGCCACTTCGCGCCGACCGAAGCGCCAGCCTTGCGGACAATCTCGTACATGGCCTGGGTGCCGATCGGTTTGCCGCGCCACTTGTTTCCCGTCGCGACGAAAACGGCGGCGGTGTCCTGCGCCGCAATGGTGTTGCGATGCGTGAGCCATTGGCCCAGCGCTTCTGCTGTTGTGTCTGCAATCTCTATCGACACCATCTCGCGCTTGCCTTTGCGGCGGACGAACAGGGTGCGATCGTCGAGGCGAAGCTGATCAAGAGACAGGCTGGCAATTTCAGCCCGACGCAACCCGCGCTGGGCCGCCAAGAGAACGATTGCCAAGTCGCGAGCCGCCGTGACGTCGCCCTCGATGGCGCGTTCTGCGGTTTCCTCGACAACTCGGGCGATCTTTGAGATTCCGGGTCCACGCGTGTCACGCCGCGCTTCGTGCGGAACGGGCTTCACGGCAAGGCGGCCGTGGCCATGGTCCGCTTTGGCAAGTTCGGCCAAGGCAGAGTTCACAGCAGACAGGCGCCGGTTGATGGTCGCGCTCGACAGGCCAGCAGCC
>JANNXS010000048.1:0-27762 GCA_031409695.1 Hyphomicrobiaceae bacterium | reverse complement strand
CGGCGGCGCGGGGCAAAACGGGGCGCCTGCTTGAAGCGCTCGAGGTCGCCCGTCTTGGCGGCGTTGGCGAGACCGCGCAGCGAGGTGATGAACCGGTCGAGTGAGTCCTTGCTCTCGCTCTCGGTGGGCTCGATCAGCATGGCGCCGTGCACGACCAGCGGGAAATACATCGTCATCGGATGATAGCCCTCGTCGATCATTGCCTTGGCAAAGTCGAGCGTGGTGACGCCAGTGTCTTTTAACCAGGTGTCGTCGAACAGAACTTCGTGCATGCAGGCCTTGTCGCCGAACGGTTGGGTCATGACATCGCGCAAGCAGACACGGATGTAGTTGGCATTCAGCACCGCGTCTTCGCTCGCCATGCGCATGCCGTCTGCGCCGTGCGAGAGCATATAGGCCAGCGCGCGCACGAACATGCCCATCTGGCCGTGAAATGCGGTCAAACGGCCGAACGGCCGCGCATCACCGCGCGGGCCACAATGCACATGTGTCGTCGTCTCAACGAGTTCACGATGGGTCGGCGCCGGTCCGGTGTTGGTGACGAGGGTCACGAAGGGCAGCGGAGCAAACGGTGCCAGTGCCGCCGACAAGACGACGGGGCCCGAACCGGGCCCACCACCGCCGTGGGGGGTCGAGAAGGTTTTGTGCAAATTGATGTGCATGGCATCGATGCCGAGATCGCCTGGTCGTACCTTCCCGACGATGGCGTTGAAATTTGCGCCGTCGCAGTAGAAGTACGCGCCCGCCGCATGCACGGCCGCGGATATCTCGACGATCTCCGGCTCAAACAAGCCGCATGTGTTCGGATTGGTCAGCATAATCGCTGCAACGTCAGGGCCAAGCGCGGCCTTGACCGTATCGACCGAGACGGTGCCGTCGTCCTTGGCCGGAATGGTTTTTACCGTGTAGCCCATAAAGGCCGCCGTCGCCGGGTTCGTGCCGTGCGCTGATTCAGGCACCAGAACGACGCTCCGCCTGGAGCCACCCTCTTTGGCAAACTTGGCGTCGTGTGCGGCTTTTATGGCGAGCATGCCCGCGAGTTCGCCATGCGCGCCAGCTTTGGGTGACAGTGTCACGGCCGGCATGCCCGTCAGTTCCATCAGATAGTGACCGAGCCGCTCCATCAACTCGAGCGCGCCTTGCACGGTTTGCACCGGCTGCAGCGGATGGATGTCGCCGAAGCCCGGCAGCCGCGCCATTTTCTCGTTCAGCCGCGCGTTGTGCTTCATCGTGCACGAGCCAAGCGGATAGAGGCCGCTGTCGATCGCGTAGTTCTTGCGGGACAGGCGCACGTAGTGGCGCATCGTCTCCGGCTCCGAGAGGCCGGGCAAACCGATGTCGCCCTTCCGCGCAAGCCCGCCGAGCCGCGACGTGTGCTTTGGCACCTCGGGCAGATCGACGCCGGAATTATCGAGCCGCCCGCGCTCAAACAGTAGCGGTTCCTCATGATCGAGGCCACGGTGGCCAGAAAAGGTCACGTCTTGCGGCGTTGCGGCGAAGCCCGGATTGGTCGAGCGGCCGACGGTGTTCATGGTCTGTGTGGTCTTGGTCATGAGATGTCAGCCTTTGGAGTAGAGACGTGTCTGGACGCGCGGCAGGCGGTTCCGCCATTGTGCGAAAAATCGTTCCACTGTCGTGGATTTCCGGCTAGCATCGCTGGGCGTGGCAAGGATGTTGGCGTCAGCCGAGTGCACCCATGAAATATGTCTGTGATGCCGGAGCAAAAACCTGGTTCCGCATGGAAACGGCGGGCGAAGCCGCGCTCGAGTCGAGTGCCATGGCGCACGCAGTTGATCGCTTTTTCCGCGAGACCTATGCCAAGGCGCTTAAAAGTTACCAACCTTCGGGCACGTTGCGCGCGATTGAGCAGAGTATCGGACGGGAGGATTTCGTCCAGCGCACCATGCCGATGTTTCTGACCTTGCGCGACGGTAACGGACAGGCGCTGGTGACGGCCATGCTGCCGCCGGTTGGTCTGGATGAGCGCGCGTTTCGCCCGATCATCGTTGGGCCAGCCAACACTGATCCCTACCCGGCCCATGGTGACGCGATCGCGGTACTCGCCCACCACTTCAAGTTCAAGCTCGACGCGGCCACGTGCTTCCCCTACCGGCGGAAGTGAGGGGCGACCAGCCGGATGCGCGTTGGTCGCTGCATCGCGCAGAGCCGTCACCTCACCCCCCACTGTCATCCCAGGACTTTTGCCTGGGACCCATGCTGAGGCTTGGGCGGCGGGTCCAGAACGTTTTGCAACATTGCGGCAGGCAAGCATACGCGCAGCTATTTGCGCGATGGGTCCTGGGCACACGGCCCAGGATGACACCTGCGGGGTGGCTGGGATGAGTATCACAGCACCTCCGCCAATGCCTTGGCGTAGGCCGCGCGATCGTCGTCGGTATTCACTTCGGTCGCGGCGACCAGTATCAGATCCGAGTGTCCGCTGGGTGCGAGCCGGGCATACGGCACGCCGCCGAGAACGCCTTTGGCGGCGAGCTTATCGATGATGGCAACGGCGTCTCCTTTCACCCGGATCGTGAACTCGTTGAAGAAGGCGGGTGTGATCACCTCGACGCCCTTCACTTTGGCTAGCCGGTCTGCGAGATCGCAGGCATTGGCGTGATTGATCGCGGCGAGCCGCTTCAAGCCGGTCTCGCCGAGCAGCGTCATGTGGATGGTGAAGGCCAGCGCGCAGAGCCCAGAGTTGGTGCAGATGTTGCTCGTCGCTTTCTCGCGGCGGATGTGTTGTTCGCGCGTTGATAGCGTCAGGACGTAACCGCGCCGGCCCTCCGCATCGACCGTTTCGCCACACAGGCGCCCCGGCATCTGGCGCACGTACTTGTCGCGGGTAGCAAACAGGCCGACATAGGGACCGCCGAAATTCAGGCCATTGCCGATCGATTGCCCTTCGGCCGCAACGATATCCGCGCCCATCTCGCCAGGGGATTTCAGTGCACCGAGTGCGATGATCTCGGTCGTGACCACAATCAGTAGCGCGCCGACCTTGTGAGCCGCGTCCGCGATCGGCTGCAGGTCACGCACATTGCCGAACACATCCGGGTACTGCACGACGACGCACGATGTCGCCGCGTCAATCTTGCTTGCGATGTCCTCGCCGCCGGCGGGCTTGGCGTCCAGCGAGACAACGTCGCCGCCTGAGTGATGCGAGAGCGTTTTGATGACGTCGGCATAATGCGGATGCAGATTGCCCGATACGACGGCCGTCTTCTTTCGCGTGATGCGATGGGCCATCAGCACAGCTTCGCCTGTCCCCGTCGAACCATCGTACATGGAGGCGTTCGCCACATCCATGCCCGCTAGCAAGGCGACCTGCGTCTGGAACTCATACAGATATTGCAGCGTGCCCTGGGTGATTTCCGGCTGATAGGGCGTATAGCTCGTGAGAAACTCTGACCTCTGAATGAGATGGTCCACGGTTGCCGGGACGTGGTGTTTATAGGCGCCGGCGCCGATGAAGAACGGCACACTCGACGCCGCCGTGTTCTTGGCCGCCATACGCGCCATCTCGCGCTCGACTTCGAACTCACCTTTGGCTTTCGGCAGGTCCGGCAGAGCCTTTAGCAGCTTTGCTTTCGGCACAGCTGCGAAGAGATCATCGACATGTTTGATTCCGATTTTGGCGCGCATGGCGGCGCGATCAGGCTCGGTCAGGGGGAGATAGCGCATGGAGCAGGGACCCGTTTGTTTTGTAATCAAGCGAACTGGGGCGGTATGTCAGCTAAAACAATCTCGCTCTTCACCGAGTTGGCGATGAAGCAAACGGCGTGGCTCTTGTGATGCAAGTCTGCGATGTCGGCCGCGGTCGGCTTCTTGTCGCCAGACCACGTGATGGCCGGCTTAAGCGTAACCTTGGCGACGAACGTGCGGCCTTCGGCGTTCTTGCCCATCTCGCCCTCGGCTGCGTCGTCATAGCGATCGACCCGGAATCCGGCACGCGAGGCGTAGTCGACGAAGAACAGCATGTGGCAACTGGAGATCGACGCGACGAAGCCTTCCTCGGGATCGACCGCGTCGGCGCGCGACAACGGCAGTTTGACGACTTCGGGCGAAGCAGAGCCGGGAACCGAAATGCCGCCGTCGAAGTGCATCATGAAGGCACGCGAATACGTCTTGTCGACAAACACCTGGTCGCCGCGTTCCCAGACGATGTTGGCGGTGTAGATATGGGCCACTCGTGTTCTCCAAGTCTCACGTGCTCGCGCAAAATGTGTCATAGGCGGCCTTGTCCATCAGCGCTTCGAGTTCGGCTTTGTTGGCGAGCTTGATCTTGAAAAACCAGCCCTTGCCTTCGGCGTCTTCGTTGACCAGCGCCGGTGCGCCCGCGAGGTCGCCGTTCATTTCAAGGATTTCGCCTGAAACGGGCGCATAGACATCGCTCGCGGCCTTCACGCTTTCGACCACGGCGACGACTTCGTGCGCCTTCACCTTGCGGCCCGGCGATGGTGGGTCGACGAAGACGACATCGCCGAGTTGTCCCTGTGCGTGGTTGGAAATTCCGACTGTGCCGACGTCGCCGTCAACGCGGACCCACTCGTGGTCTTTGGTGTATTTGATCATGGGTTAGGTCCTGTGTTGGCTTTGGGTGAGTTGGCTCGAAACAACAAACGCGCTCAAACTCATCGGGAATATCGATGCGGCGTGAACGGCATTTTCACGACCGCGGCCGGCAGCGGCTTGCCGCGCACCATCAACTGCACCCGGGTGCCGACGGTTGCGTGTGCGGTCGTCACATATCCCATGGCGATCGGACCGTTCACGGATGGACCAAAGCCGCCCGACGTGATCGCGCCGATCTTGGCGCCGCTGGCGTCGAGGATTTCGGTGCCCTCTCGCGCGGGCGCGCGGCCTTCCGGAAGAATGCCGACGCGGCGGCGTTTCGGGCCGTTGGCCAATTCGGTCTTGATGCGCGCGTGACCAGGAAAGCCGCTGCCGTCGCGCCGCCGTTTCTGGATGCTCCAGGCGAGGTCGGCTTCGATGGGGCTCGTGGTCGTGTCGATGTCGTGCCCATAGAGGCAAAGACCTGCTTCAAGGCGGAGACTATCGCGTGCGCCGAGGCCGATGGCGGCGACGCGCGGATCGGCGAGCAGCTTCGTTGCGAGCGCCACGACATCGTCCTGATGCACGGAGATTTCGTAGCCGTCTTCACCCGTGTAGCCGGAGCGGGAAACGCCGCAGGTGATGCCGGTGATCTTCAACAGGCGCGAGGTCATGAACGCCATCTTGGCCGCGTCCGGCGCGTGTTCGCTCAGCACGGCTGCTGCCATAGGTCCCTGCAGGGCGAGCAGTGCGTGATGTGCACGTTGGTGCAGCGTGATCTCTGGCGGCAGGCCGTCTGCCATGTGGGCGTAGTCGGCGTCCTTGCAGCCAGCGTTGACGACCAGATTGAGAACGCCGTCACCGTCACTGTTCTCAGGCCGCGAGACCATCAGATCGTCGAGAATGCCGCCATCTTCAGAGGTGAATTGCGTGTAGCGCTGCTGGCCGTGTTTGAGGTTCAGGATGTCTGCCGGCACCAGCGCTTCGAGCCCGGCGGCGACAGTGGCGTGGTCAAGATCGTCGGCGATCAGATAGGCCTGCCCCATGTGCGAGACATCAAACAGGCCGGCTTTTTCGCGCGTGTGCAGGTGTTCCTTCAGGACGCCGGCCGTATACTGCACGGGCATCTCATAGCCCGCAAACGGCACCATCAACGCGCCGAGCGACATGTGCAGATCAAACAACGGGGTCCGCTTGACCGGCATATCAGAGGGCACTGGAGCGGCCATGCGTGCGGTCCCGTCAGAACTTCAGACCCAGGTGCGGAATGCACCCAAGCGAAGCCCCCTCTGTCACGGGACCTGAGAGATTAATGGAAAAGGGGACATGATCCCATTTCCATCTTACCCCGTCGGTGGACGGCTGTGGCCGTCGCTTTCCAGAGTGCCTATCCGTCAGCGGTCCTTTTGCCTGAGAGGTTCCGGGGCGGTTGCTCCTTCGGCGCTCACGCAGTGTTGCCACGGCGCGAGTCTCTCCCGCAAACGGGTCTTGGCGTTCGCTGTGTCTCGCGAAGACCGAGAAGTGTCAACGGTTTTTGGGGAACGCGACCTGCGTACTGTGGGAAAGACTTGAGCAGGCTGCTAAATGCACGGGCATGACAAAACCTCTCGTCGCCATTTCGCTCAGCCACGCCCGCGGCCGCAGCTATGCCGTGTTCGGCCTCGCCCGCTCCGGCATTGCGACGGCCAGGGCGCTTGTCGCTGGCGGCGCGCAGGTCTCGTGTTGGGATGATGGCGCGGCATCACGCGAGGTGGCGGCCAATGAAGGCCTGCCGCTGGTTGATCTCACGACGGCCGATTGGTCAGAGTTCCAATCTCTCGTGCTCGCCCCTGGGGTGCCACTGACGCATCCCGTGCCGCATTGGACGGTCGAGAAAGCTAAGGCTGCAGGCGTTGAGATCATCGGCGACATTGAGCTGTTTTTCCGCGAGCGCGCGATCGTGTGCCCTGAGGCGACCGTGGTCGCCATCACCGGCACCAACGGCAAATCGACCACGACGGCATTGATCACTCACATCCTGCGTGAGGCGGGCCGCGATGTGGCCATGGGTGGTAATATCGGTGTCGGCGTGTTGGCCCTGCCGCCACCGGCGAAGGATCGCATCCATCTGCTGGAGCTGTCATCGTTCCAAATCGACCTGACACCAATGCTGAACCCGTCGGTCGGTGTGCTGCTGAACATCACGCCGGATCATCTGGATCGACACGGCTCGATGGAGAATTATGCGGCGATCAAGGCGCGGATCGTTGAGACGTCGAATGCCGCCGTCATCGGCACGTCGGATGGGTATTGCCGGGCCATACTGGCCCGCCGAGAGGCAGCACATCCCGATACGAGCGATATCACCGACGACAGCCGCGCTCAAACTGCGGAGCACATTCGGGGTGTGCCGTCATTGCGTGGAGCGCACAACGTTGAAAATGCAGCTTTCGCGTTTGAAGTGTGCCGCATTCTGCAAATTGAGAACGTTCGCACGGCCATGAAGACCTTCCCCGGTTTAGCCCATCGCATGGAGCAAATCGGTCGGGTCGGCCGCGCGCTCGTTATCAATGACAGCAAAGCCACCAACGCAGACTCGACCGAAAAAGCGCTCGCCTCGTTCCCGCAGGACATTTTCTGGATCGCCGGTGGCGTGCAGAAGGAAGGCGGCATTGCACCATTGTCCCCCTATTTTGATCGCGTCAGCAAGGTTTACCTGGTCGGTACGTCCTCGCCCGAGTTCGCCGCCACACTCGACGGCAAGCTACCCTATGAGGACTGCCAAACGCTTGGAGCGGCAATCGCCGCCGCTGTTCGGGATGCAGCCGCGTCATCTGCCGCTGAGCCAGTGGTGCTGCTCTCGCCAGCGTGCGCGAGCTATGACCAGTACAAAAGCTTTGAGCATCGCGGTGACCACTTTCGTGCGTTGGTGCAAGCGCTGCCAGGGTTTTCGAAATAGCTACACAGCCGACAACACACTCGCCATCGAAAGCGGCTCGTTCAGCTTGACCAAGCCGCGCTCCTGCAGGTGTTCAACGTGCGCCAACACCGACATAGCGGCCGCTGGCAGAAGCCGCGGGTCGAGGCCCTGATAGACCTTCAGCGTCACTTTTTCGATGCTGTCGGCACCGCCCTTGATCGCCTCCTCGATGGCGTTTTCGCGCATGCGCCGGTGCAACAGATACGCTTTTGCGACGCGCTGCGGCTGCTCAATGCGGCCTCCGTGACCGGGAAAGTAAACCGTGTCCTCTGCGCGTGCCATCAAGACTTCGAGTGAGCGATTGTAGTCGGCCATTCGCCCGTCGGGCGGGGCGACGATGCTGGTGTTCCAGCCCATGACGTGGTCGCCCGAAAATAGGACTCCTGGCCCGCAACTTGGCCCTCCGAGGGCGAAGCAGAGGTGGTCGGGCATGTGGCCGGGTGTGTGCACGGCCGTGACGCCCCAGCTGTTGCCGCCAAGCGTGTCGCCGTGGCCGAGGCGGATGTCGGGTACGAAAGGTGGCTTGGAGCCGTTGGCCTCGCCGCCCCTGGCTGACACGACCTTTGAGGAGATGGCATAGGGCCCGAAGCCGGCCGTCTTGGCGCCAGTTGCCGCGATGGCTGCCGCGAGGCCGTCGACATGGTCGCTGTGGGTGTGCGTGATCAGGATGTGTGTGATGGGGCGCGTGCCGGCTGCCCTAAGAACAGCGTCGAGATGTGCTGGATCCGATGGGCCAGGATCGATCAGTGCGAGATCTGTTGTGCCGATCAGATAGGTGTTCGTCCCATGGTAGGTGAACGGGCTCGGGTTGTTGGCGACGAGGCGCGTGACGCCTGGGACCAGTTCGCGCGGCACGCCGTACTCGAATTCCATCGCGGCCCGGAAACTGATCGACGACATCGGAGGCTCCACACTACAAAAAGGGCACCCCTCGGTGCCCTCATCACGTGCCTTCAATGTGCCGAACTGTAAATGACCCGATGTTCGCCCGTTATGAGGCCGCCTGAAGATTTACGGCCTTAGGGCCCTTGCCGCGCTTGTCCGGCTCGGTCTCGAATGAGATCCTCATGCCCTCATCGAGTGGGCCGAGACCTGAACGTTCCACGGCTGTGATGTGCACGAACACATCCGTACCGCCCTGGTCTGGGGTGATAAAACCGAAGCCCTTCGTTTGGTTGAAGAACTTGACCGTGCCGGTCTGCCGCATGCGTATCTCCTGCAGTCCCTAAGGCGAGATGCCCGTTATGCGATGGTGCGATCGCTGTGGGGTGAACACCAAGTCGTCAGGCAGCTTGGGCCAAAACCGGGAAAAGCATGAGGCACTTAGATCGCCCCGGGCACCCTGCTGTGCGTCGGGGCCTGCAGTGCGTCGGGGTATGATTACGGTCGTCTCAGCAGTCTCCGGCGGGTCCGAAAGGCCACCCGCGGAAAAAATTATCTGTCATCCCTGTGACACTGGCAAGACAAAAGAACGCAGGTCCTGCAATTGGCTTGCGTGTCGCCCAAAGGGCACGCCGATTGCCGCTTTGTCGGTCACGCCAAGTCTCAAAACAACGCATATCCACCGTCGATGAGGAAGGTATCTCCCGTGTGATACGTGGAGGCGTCGCTCATCAGATAAACCGCGATGCCGCCGAAATCGGCGCCCTTGCCCCAGCGGCGCATGGGAATGCGTGGCATGACGTTGGCTGTAAACTTTGGATTGCTGGTCGCGTTGGCGGTCATGTCGGTCTCGATCCAGCCGGGCAGAACCGCGTTCGCACGGATGCCATGACGGGCGAACTCGACGGCCATTGCGCGGAGCATCGAGATGAGCCCACCCTTGGTGGCGGCGTAGTGCTCACTGCGTGCCGCGCCCTCGATGGCCGCAAGCGACGCGGTGCCAACCAGCGTGCCGCCACCGGGCCGTCCGCTCATGTGCTTGGCTGCGGCCCGCAACGTATAGAAGGCGCCGTCGAGGTTGACGCGCATGACGCGGCGCCATTCCTCACTGGTCATATCGGTAAACGACGGTGCGCCGCCGCGGCCTGAGACACCGGCATTGGCGAAGCAACCATCGACCCGACCGAAGGTTTCGACCGTTCGGGCGAAGGCCGCGTTGACGGCGGTTTCATCACCAACGTCGCACTCGAGCGCCAGCACCTTGCGGCCGGTCTTTTCAAGCTGCGCCTTGGCGCTCGCGTTCTTGCTCGCGTTGGTGCCCCAGATGCACACGTCTGCCCCTGCTTGAGCCACAGCTTCGGCGAAGCCAAGCCCGATACCGCCATTGCCACCCGTGATGAGCGCGACTTTGCCGGTGAGATCGAAAGGGCGGTAGGTCATGTTTGGAGCCGGATCGGGTTAGGGCCTTGTGTGTCACAAGCTTGCATGACCGTCCGTGGATCGCAAATCGCTGCAGGTTTTCTCCAAACAATACCCTGTCTGGATGCGCCTCTGCACGTCGCGAGTGCCCCAGCCAGATGAACTCGCCAGATTTACCCGCGTGAGCGCGGACGTCCGTTTCCGTATCGTCCAGCCACGGTCTGCCTTTGACTTTTCCCCAGGCGGTGGGCGCACGCCTGTCTCACGCGAGGCAGCAATGCGAGAGCCGATAAGACAGCATTTTTGAGCGCACCCTCTTGGCCCGACCGCCGCGCAGATCCGCGATGCCTGCGACTGCTGATGCTTTCCGGATCGACATCGATCTGGATCAGGCGGCGGCCGAGGCGGCGCGTGTGCGCACGTGGCTCGCGGCCTTGCGCACACGGCATGATCTCTCGCGCTATGAGTATACAAAGCTGGTGCGCGTCGTGCCGGCGAGTGCCACCTACTCGCATCCAATCCTGACGCTCGGCACGCGCTTCACTCAAACGGAGGACCAACTGCTCGCGACCTACCTGCATGAGCAAATGCACTGGTATCTTTACGAACTCGGTGGCCACGACTTTGATCCCGTGGCGTCGTTCTTCGATGAGCTCGTCCGGCGTTACCCCCATGCGCCCATAAGGTTGCCGGAGGGGGCGCGCAACTTCGAGCAGACGTATGTCCATCTTGTTGTGTGCTGGCTTGAGCTTGCGGCAACAGCCGAATTCATCGGTCGCGAGCGCGCGTTTGCGCTCGCCGACACCGTCTATGGCTATCGCTGGATCTACCGCACCGTCTTGCGGGATTGGGCGGCGCTTGAAGCGCTGTTTGTGGTCAACGGAATTCTTCCGATCAAGACTGCACCGGCGTTGCGTGCCGCAGCTAGCGGCGCGCGGAAAAGAACGCCTGCAAAATCTCCCGTGCCGCGCTCTCCCCGATCCCGCCGTACACCTCGGGCGCGTGGTGACAGGTCGGCTGGTTGAACAGTCGCACGCCATTTTCCACGGCGCCGCCTTTCGGATCACCGGCTGCGAAATACAGCCGCCGAATGCGCGCGAACGAAATCGCGCCCGCGCACATGGGGCAGGGTTCCAAGGTCACATACAGGTCACAGTTTGCCAGGCGCTCTTGGCCAAGGACTGCTGCCGCAGCCCGGATCGCAAGTACTTCGGCATGGGCTGTCGGGTCGTTAAGTTCGCGGGTCCGGTTGCCCGCCTCGGCCAGCACTTGGCCCTCTGGCCCCACTATCACCGCGCCAACGGGAACTTCCCCACGGGCGGCGGCGGCCCGCGCGGCATCCAGCGCGCGATGCATGGGTGGTGTTTGTCGATCGACTGTTATGGGGAGCGGCATTGGGCCTGCCTGTTCTTGCACGCGGCTTTATACCAAAGTGCCACGGAGAAACCATTTTGATCGGTAACTGGATTGGGAGATGTTGGCGATGCGTGCTTCAAGTCTGTCATTTGGACTGTGGACGTGAGAGGGCAAGCGATGATGATCCTACGGCACAGAGTTGGCCTGTGGTGTGTCGCGGCCGTGGCGTTGGCGTCGGCCGCCGCCGCGCAGGTGAGAATAGTCAAACTCGACGAGTTCTCTGGATATTGGTCCGGCATCGGTTCTGTGACCTGGAACAACGGCTCCACGGAGCAGTTAAAGTGCGTGGCGACCTACCGTCCAGGCCCCGACCAGGTGCGGCAGAACCTGCGGTGCGCTAGCCAAGGGTATTCGATCTCGGCGGCGGTTGAGTTGAAGGTCTCGGGCGACGTGGTGACCGGCACCTGGGAAGAAAAGACCTACTCGGCCAATGGCGCCATCACTGGAAAAGTGAACGATAAAGGCTTTGTGCTTTCGATCATCGGCCCGACCTTTTCAGCTGACATGACCGTCGATCACACCACCTGCAAACAGGCCATCGAGATCGACCCGAAGGGTGTCGATGTGACTAAAATCAAAATTGGCCTGGGCAAGTGTTGAGCACCTAGAGCACTTTCCGATCTTTCGGGATCGGAAGCGCTCTCTAAGTGGCTACTTGTTTGCATTTTCTTCGACGGACCGGAAAGCCGCCTCGTCTAAAAATGCTCGAAGTGGTTGATTGGTCGCATTTTCTACGACGAACCGGAAAGCCACTTCGTCTAAAAATGCTCTAAGCCTCTGATTGGCCGCATTTTCTACGACGAACCGGATGCCACTTCGTCTAAAAATGCTCTAGTGATGCCCTCAAAATACCCCGTGTGTGCTTCGATGCGCGCCCGCAATGAAGCGAGTCACGCCGCGGGGCAGTGTCTTGACTGCGCGTTTGATACCCTCACGGACGCGTGCGAGATAGATATCCGCGTATAGCTTGCCTAGTGGCGACAGCGCGAGCGCGTGGTCGGCAACGCTGACGACCGTATCCGCCCACTCCATTTTATAGGCGTGTCGCGGCGCAAGGAAATCATAGATCTCGATACCGTCGGCATAGGCCGTCTGCAGAGCCACTTCGAGGTGGTGGTTGCCCGCACCGACTTTTTCGAACTTGAGCGCATAAGCGAGTATGTGGATCGCGCGGCGGCCCTTGCAGGTCACCGAGACCGACACATCGGCGCATTCACCATTCGACGACAACACCGATATGGCGACACCGCACGGTCGCGTGGTGGACGAGACCGCGTCGGCAAAAAAGGCGTCAATTCTGACGTCGGCGAAAGCTTTTGAGATCAGGCCTCGGCTGTTCAGCCAGCCGCGTTTGAGGGTCATCGTTGCGCGTGCGGCACCTGCCGACTGAGGGGTGCCGGCTAGAACCTTGATTTCGACCGGTCCGCGCTCCTGGAGGCGACGCAATTGCCGACTGCGGTTTTTGCGTAGTTTGGACGAAAAGCGCTGTTCGAAATCCGGGTAGGTTGCCGCTGCTGAGAGACTAGCGGCCGGGGCTTCCTCGGCCGACGTGACACGGAACCCCTTTGCCGTCAGGAGCGGGGCCAAGGTGGCATCCGCGCGCAGTTTGGTCAGCCGCACAAGGTCCGGCTTGGCTGTTTGCAACACGAATGCCCAGGCCTGCTCCAGCAGGTCCAAATGATCTGTTGCAACCAGCACGTCACCGTACTGGCTGACCGGCGCGCCCATGAACGCAAGTTGACGCAAGCCAGCGGGGCGCTCGATCAGCAAAGGCCAGACCAGGACCAGACGGCCATCACGGCGACCTGTGACGATGGCAAGTTCAGCCGACGCGGGCAGATAATGGTTGGCCCAGTGCCAAAGCCAGTTGAACGTCAGGAACATATGTTCGCTGCGGCCCGCCTCGGCGAACAGGGCGTTCCAATCTGCCTCTAGCGCGTCAAACGCTGCGCGCGTGCGCACAAGGCCCAGGTCGACGGCGTCGACTGGTGCGACCTGACTTTGGGTTTTCTTCGGGACGGCAATGGGTGTGTCGCTGTCCGACGGGCCGGATAGGCCGCGAGCCACAGGATCGAGTGTCAGTGTTCTGGACATGTGGCATCCGGACAGGCCGCCCCGGTTGGCGGCTATGCCTCGGCAGAAGCAAGCGTTATGCCATGCAGATGCCAGAAAGCGTCGGTCTTCATCGACGCTTTCGAACTGTTCAGTTCACTTGTCGTTGCTCGGGCGTTCAACCTCAAAGTCAGGTCGCCGGGCCGGTTGACCGGGTTGGGGGCCTGGACGGGACACGGGAGACGGTGGCTGTGCACCGGGTGGTGGTTGCTGTGGCCTACTTGGCGGGAACCAGGGCGACGGACCAGGGCCGCTCGTGCGCGTATCTGGCGGCGAACCGCGGCCGCCCGGATTGGACGGCGGGTCCGTTTGCACGTTCGGCCGACCTGTGCGGCCGCCCGGATTGGACGGTGGATCCGTTTGCACGTTCGGTCGACCTGTGCGGCCACCCGGGTTGATCGGTGGGTCTGACTGTATGTTGGGGCGCCCAGGTCGCGGTTGCTCCCCGGGTGGCGTCGGCTGCGGCCGTCCGACCGGCTGCCAACCACCCGGACCAAGCCTGAAGTCCGGCCGGTCCGGCCGACCATCTGGGCGAGGATCGCCACGCCGCCCGTCTCTGTCGGGTCGTTCCGGCCGCGGCCCAACGTTTGGCAAAGGTTGCCTTGGACGATCCGGTAAAACTGACACGCGCGGGCGATAGATTGGCAGCACCGATGGGCTCGAGCCCGAACGGCGCCAACCCTGGTCGCGCGTGTTGGTCACCGACCGCAACGTTACAAGCGGAACGGACCGGCCAGCCCATCGCTCAACCCGGCGCCAATCCGGCCCCGGATGATAAATGTTGCCGCGGTACATGTGGTGATGCACCGTCACTGGCCGTGTTGACCGGAAAAAAGAGGCCTGGCGCGAAACCGACGAGACATGCCGATAGAGCCCCGGCTCAAACATATAGCGTGGTGAGACGAACACCCAGTAGCGCGAGTAGCGAGAGTTATCGTACGCGCTCGCGTTGAAGCGCATTACGCCGTCGTCGAGATATGAATCGGGCGGTAGGGGCGCCCAACCGACCTGGTCTTCGCTTTCGCGCCACTGTACCCACGCCGGTGCCCATTGGGAGCCCGGGATCCAGATCCAGCTCTCTTCTTCGTCATCGAAAACCCACCGGCCGTAGTGGAACACGGCCCAGCCCCACTCCTCCTCGGCGACCCACATCCAGCCGTGGTCCTCGGTCCGGGCCCAGTGGCCGCGCGTGTACGGCCGCCAGCTCTCGTCAACGTTCGGACGCCAGACCTCACCCCACCGCGCGTGGCGGAACCACTCACCGTACGGCTGAAGTTCACGATAAAAGACTTCGAGGTCGATGTCCTCGCCCGACTGGGCAAGTGCACTTGGTGCGGTGAGCATCATGCTGGCCGAGGCTGGCACGACTGCCGCGACAACCGCGACCAGCAGGCGCCGCAGAATCTTAGAAGAACCACCCATCACACACCTTCTGCGCATCTTATCGCGCTCCCCTGACCGTGCAACCACATCAGACTTGGCCGCACCTGCTGCTTTCGACCAGCGCCTGTCACTGTTCCGAGCACAATGGAATGCTCGGCGCAATGATCATTTCCATCTAAACCGATGCCGCTTGAACGCGTCCTGAACAAGGCGCGGCGAGACCGCGAGCCGTCAGAATTGGCGGATGGTGGCCTTGATGCGAGGGTCATCGGGCACGCCTGGCACCGCTGCTGCAATTGCGGCCGGTACTATATCCCCGGCACGATCAACGGTGACAAAACGGACCTCCAGTCCGGCCCGGATAAAGGCCTCGTCTTGCATGTGTTTCAGCAGCGCCAGGAACGGGTCCCAGAACCCGTCGATATTGGCGAGCACGATGGGCTTTTGGTGGCGACCGAGCTGGGCCCATGTCAGTTGTTCGACAAGCTCTTCCAATGTGCCAATCCCGCCCGGCAGGGCAACAAAGGCGTCTGATCGATCAAACATCAGGCGTTTGCGTTGGTGCATGTCTTCCGTGATGATCAACTCGTGTGCTTCTTTGAGCATCCGCTCTTTTTCCGACAGGAATTGCGGGATAATCCCGGTTACGCGGCCGCCATGCAGGATAACGCTTTTCGCCGTTTCCCCCATCAAGCCAAGGCCGCCGCCGCCATAGACAAGTCCGATGCCCGCGCTGGCCATGTCGGCCCCAAGCGTCTGGGCTGCGGCCAGATAGGCGGGGTTCTTGCCCGGGCCTGAGCCACAATACACACAGATGTTTTTGATCGAGCCAGACTGGTGAGCTGTTTCTGACTGGGCACGTTCTGTCTGGGCACGTTCTGTCTGGGCACGAGCCTTCACCGCAGCCGCTTTACGTGCCAAGTTCTTTTGGGCCAAGTTCTTTTGGGCCGGGTTCTTTTGGGCTGGAGCTGCACCGTTGAGTGCGGATTTCGAAGTCGTCTTTGGTCGATCGGCCATCAATGAACTCGGGTGTCTTTAGTCTGCAGGGGGCGCCCCGGCGGCGTCCATGTCGAACGGTATCGTCCTCACGGAACGTAGGCTACACCACGTTTGAGGGCAGTATTGCGACACAGGTTACAATTAACCAAAAGGCAGCTACTACAGGGCCTTAACGTTGTCGGCGCTTTGCTCTCCCGAACAGTTCAGACTAAGCTTGTTCGCGGAGCTCGGCAACGCCGTGGCTGAACGGTGACACACTTCGTACGCTGGATCCGCTAACCCCGGGTTTGGTGACGCGATGAAACCGGGTTGAGGAGTTTGCGGTCGATGTCGTTCAAGAATGTACGTGTTTCGACTTTTAACGCAAGAGTTGGCAACACGAGAGTGCGCAGCTCCGCTCGGGTTGGCATAGCTGCAAAGTTTGGCGGGGTCGCAACTTTATTGATCGCTCCGCTGTTGCTGTCGGTGAGCACGCAGTCTGTTCTTGCGCAGTCCGCAAAGCCTGCTCCTGAAAAGTCGTTCGTTGATCAGATCTGGGATTGGACCAACCAGTCTTCGAAGGAGTATCAAGACGTCCTGCGCCGCATCGCACAGCCAGATGGTACGCCGCAAAAGCCAGGTGCTGCCCCTAAATCACCAACCCCGCCGGTGATTGCAGCACCCGTGCCGACGGCGCCAACGCTTCCAGTCCGCCCAGGCCCGCCCCAGGCAACCCCGTCTCAAGCGACCCCGCCGTCGCAAACAGCCCAAGCACCTTCACAACCGCCGGCCGGCACGACCCCGTCCCAGGCGACTCCAACGCCACAAAAGACAGTGGTAGCCCCGCCGATTGCACCACCACCATCGCAGCCGGTTCAACCGTCACCCCCGGCCGCGCCACTGCCAACGGCTGATAGCAAGCCAGCTGTTGGCGCTAAAACGGTACAAGTCGGCGCAGTCATGAGTCCGACGGATTGGATCAACTATTCCGCGGACGAATATCAGCGTTTGATGGAGCGGATCGTGCGCGGCAACAGCCCGCCGCCTCCAGCCCAACCACCGGCTGCGGCCGTGGGTACACCGGTCGCCATAGCGCCGACTGTCCCAACCGCACCGAGCAAGTCCGGGGACCCGGTTACAGAGGCGGCACGGAATTTTGCCGAGGAGACCAAGCGAAAGGCTCAGGAGAAGGTCGTTGCGGACGCGAAGGCGGTTGAGCTTGCTAAAAAAGCGGCCGACGTCCAGGTTGCCGACGAGGCCAAGAGAGTTGCCGAAGACGCCCTCCGGAAAGTGACCGAAGAACGCAAGATCGCTGAAACGCGTCGCGCGGAGGCGGATGCCAAAACAACCGCAGAGGCCAAGAAGACGGCTGATGCCAAGACTCTCGCAGACAAGCTTGCTGCTGAAGCCAAAACTGCAGCGGAGAAAGCGACGGCTGACGCTAAAAGGCTAGCGGAGGCCAAGGCTTCAGCTGAGGTTCAAATTGCAGCCGATAACGTTGCCGCGGAGGCGAAGGCTACGGCTGAAAAGGCACAGGCTGACTTGAAGAAGGCGGCTGACGCTAAGGTTGCCGCCGAGGCGAAGGCCACGGCTGAAAAGGCACAGGCTGACCTGAAGAAGGCGGCTGACGCTAAGGTTGCCGCCGAGGCGAAGGCCACGGCTGAAAAGGTAGGGGCTGACCTGAAGAAGGCGGCCGACGCCAAAATTGCGGCCGACGCCAAGGCCGCGGCTGCCAGGGCACAGGCGGACCTTCAAAAGGCAGCCGATGCCAAAGTGGTGGCCGACAAGATCGCCGCGGACGCCAAGCGCCTGTCGGATTTGAAGGCAATCGAAGATGCCAAGGTCGCATCCGCGGCTAAGGCCGACGCCGCCAAGGCGGATGCGGACCGTCAAGCCCTACAGGCGCGCGCCGAGGCGAACGCCAAGGCCGCACAAGATCTAGCACTGCGCGCCGCCGATGAGGCTCGCAAGGCCGCGGTTGTTGCCAAAGCTGCGGATGAACGCCGCCGTGCCGAAGCAGCTGCCGTGATTGCGTCACGCAAGGTCGCCGATGCGGCCGTGGCTGGTGAAGCCAAAAAAACCGCAGACTACAAACTTGCCGAGGATCGCGATCGCGCCGCAGCCGCCAGCGCGGCCGCAATTACTGCCACGAAAGCCAATGCGGCTGCTAAATTTGCTGAGCGCGTCACGACTGAGCAGGCCAAACAGGCGGACAGTGCCGTCAAGATTATCGCGTCGGCCAGAACCGCCGTGTTGACGGCACCAGGGCCGGCCATCGATATTGGTGCTCGCATCAAGGCTGCAGAACTGAAGTCGGCAGAGGCGCTCAGAAAGGGCGAACAGGCGTTGACGCGCGCGACCACAGCGTTGGCACAGGCGGCCGCCGCGGCGACTGCCATGCCAAAGACGGGAGCGCCTACAACACCGCAAGTGGCGCAGGGCCCAAGTACGCCGAGCCCGACCACACCCGCCACCAAGGCCCCCGTGACTGCCACAGCACCCGCAGTGCCAACGGCGCCGCAGCCGTCGGCACCGCAGCCTTCGACACCCGCCACACCGCCACCGAGCACACGCCCGGCGACAAACCGTACGGCATCGGCTGAGCGGCATGCCGACCGGTGCAAGCGCGCAGGCGAACCCGCCACTCTGCCAGGATGGTATGTTGTTCGCTCCGGTGACACGTTGAGTTCAATTGCCAAGCGGCACTATGGCAAAGCGGAACGTTACACATCGATCTACAAGGTCAATCGCCGCAAGATCGCTGACCCTGATTTGATCTTTCCGTGCCAGCGATTGTACCTGACGGCACGCTAACTATCGCCACACAGAAAACATCGACAGCGCTGCGCAGCCCTGAGCTTCGCGGCGCTTTTTCTTGCGCGCCTGATGGCTTGCGTGCCTGATGGTGCTGGGCAAAAACAGCTGGCCAAAATGCCGGACGAGCGGAGACAGCCCATGCAGTTCATAGATGCCGCAACGATCGATCGCTGTTTGAGCTATCCACATGTGATCGACGTGCTCGAGATGGCCTTCCGCAACGGGGCCTTCGCGCCGCCACGCCACCACCACACAGTTTCATTGGACGGCCGACCTGATGCCACATGGCTGCTCATGCCAGCCATCACCTCAAGCGCACCCGGGGCTGCCACGGCCGGGCCCTACATGGGCGTCAAGTCGGTGACTGTGTTCCCCGATAACATGGCTCGCTCCGGCAAACCGGGCGTCTTTGGAACCTACCTGCTCAGCACAACGGAAACCGGTGAACTACTCGCGGTCATGGATGCGACGCGCTTGACGCTATGGCGCACGGCGGGAGCGGGTGCACTCGCGGCCCGCTACTTGGCCCGCCCCGATGCAGCAACCCTGGTCATGGTCGGCGCTGGTGCGCTGGCGCCGTTTTTTATCCGGGCGCATGCCGCCGTCCGTCCCCTTCGAGAGGTGATGATCTGGAACCGGACACCGGCCGCCGCTGAGACCGTTGCGCGCAGCTTTGTTGGCCAGCCTTACACGGTGCGCGCCGTGACGGATCTTGAAGCCGCTTGCCGCCAAGCCGACGTCATCGCGACGGCCACCATGTCGAAACAGCCGCTCGTGTGTGGTGCGTGGTTAAAACCGGGCACGCATGTTGACAGCTGCGGCGCCTACACCGCTGGCATGCGCGAGACCGACGACGACCTCGTACGCCGGGCCCGGATCTTCGTTGATACGCGCGCCGGTGCCTTTGGCGAGGCCGGTGATATTTTACAGCCGCTGCGCGCCGGTGTGATCACCGAAAGCGCTGTCATCGGCGATCTCTACGACCTCACCAGCGGTCGGGTCCCGGGGCGCCGCACGTCCGAGGAGGTCACGTTCTTTAAATCCGTCGGCGCCTCGATCGAAGATCTCGCCGCAGCCGTCGCCGTTTATGAGGCGGCGTAACCGATCAGTTCGACAGTTTGGCGCGTGCCGTGCGCAAGCGTATCAGAAGGGCTGGGCTTGGATGCCCGTCCTGGGGCAGCGCCTCGGCCTTCTGAAAAGCCCGGATCGCGCTGCGCGTGCCGGTGCCAACGATACCATCTGCGGGTCCCGTGTCATGTCCGAGCTTGGTCAGCAGCTGTTGCAGCTCCTCTCGCTCGGACTTTGCCAGCGATTTATCGTCGGCGGGCCAGACGGCGCGCATCGGCGGTTTGCCTGCCAGTTGTTCAGCCAGCAGACTGACGGACAGCGCGTAGGCAACCGATCGGTTGTAGCGCAGGATCGCCTGAAAATTTGCCCCCGTCAGGAAGGCTGGGCCCGCGTATCCGGCCGGCAAGATGAGTGAAAGTGGCCCGGTCTGATCGGGCCTTGTTGTCGCCAGTTGTACGCTCGCGGCCAGCCACGACTCGAGGGGTTGCATGACGCCCGGTGCCGAGAGAGCGTAGTCAAAGCCCGACGGCAAAACCACCTCGATCACGGTGGGCTGGCCCGATTTCCAGCCTGAAACCCTCAGGTAATTTGCCGCTGATGCCAGGGCATCGACCGGCTTATGCCAGATGTTCCGCTTGCTATCGCCATCGAAGTCGACGGCGTGTGAGAGATATGTTGAGGGCATGAATTGGGTGTGACCCATGGCGCCGGCCCATGAGCCGGTCATTGCGCCCGGCGTGATATCGCCGCGCTCAAGGATCGTCAGCGCGGCTAGCAACTCGCTGCGCCAGAAAGCGGCCCGCCGTTCGTCGGTCATGGCCAGCGTCGTCAGGGAGCGGATGACATTGCGCTCGCCCATGGAGATGCCAAACGACGACTCGATGCCCCAAATGGCCGCCACCACATGTCTGTCGACACCATACTTCTGTTCGATTGCAGCAAACGTGTCGGCAAATTCAGCGAGCTTGGCGCGCCCGTTGGTGACGCGCGTCTCAGAAACCAGCAGCGCAACATAGTCGCCGGCGGTCTTCACATGTTCCGGCTGCGACGTATTGAGGGTAGCAATGCCGTCGTCGAGTGTCAGGCCTCGCGTTGCACCATCGAGCGTTTCAGCTGTGATGCCTTTGAGTTTCAAATCCGGTGCCAGGCTTACAAAAAACGCCTTGATGTCAGCTTCGGACCTCAGGGGGGATGGCATGCTTGGCCTTGCGTCCTCCGGCGGTTGGGCGAGCTTCTCCGACCACCAGCTCGGTCCTGAGATGGCAAACAACGCCAGCAGCCCGAAAAACACCGCGGCGAACCCAATGATGCCGGCGCGTGCGCGGGTCATGTCTCGCCTCTGGTTTTGACGGCTGGTTGTGCCGACTGGCGACGTTGTGCATTGCGGCGCTTGGACTCGATGGCTCTGGCTTCGTCTTTTATGAACGGCGATGTGCGGCCAGAAAAGACCTTCATGAGTTGGTCAAAACTGACAGGCTGATAGTTGTGACTGTCAACGCCGATGTCGAGGGAAAAACCTATTGTCTCCTCATCTAGGCGGCCGTGCACGTGGCCATGCAGATGCCAGGCGCCGCGCCACGCCTTGTCCCATTCGCGCAGCGGATAGTGGCACAGGATGATCGACTTGCCGCGCGTCGTCACTTCCGCCATCAGCTGTACGCTCGCGAAAAGGGCGAGGTTTTCGCCCTTGATGCCCGTGTCGTGGTTGCCGCGCACGAGATGGATGGTGCCGTTTAAGCGAGAGCGGTAGTCGGCAATCAAAGTCGAGTTCCGGTGGGAAAAGTCCCCCAAATGCCAGACTGTATCGCCCGGTTTCACGACCTCATTCCAACGGCTGACGAGGGTTTCATCCATCTCGGCGAGCGACGCAAACGGCCGATCCGCGAGCGTGCGGATGGTGTCATGACCAAAATGGGTGTCGGATGTGAAGTAGATGGCCATTGGTGCTCATAGTCTCTGATTGGTCGTATTTTCTACGACGAACCGGGAAGCCACTTCGTCGAAAAATGCTTTAAGGCGCGGGCACATTGTGGTTTGCGTGTTTATTGTGGTCTGGCTGAGCGCCGAAGGTCGGACAGTGTTGCGGCCGACGGCCAGCAATCGACCGGCCGTCCAGCACCAGCCTGATAATCTCCGATCAGGCGGCGTGTGTTCATGCCCGCTTTCCCATCGACCTTCTCCATGGCGAACCCGAAGCCTTTCAGGCGCACTTGCAGGTCTTCGATGTCACGATTGGTGATCATTGGCGGCGTCGTCCAGCGCGTCTTGAAATCGCGGCCACCAGCGATCCGGTCGCCGAGATGGCCGACGAACACGGCATACAAATCGGCGAAATTGTAGCGCTTCAGCACCAGGAAATTCTCAAACACCAGGAACGTCGGGCCATACGCGCCACCCGGCGTCAGGAGGAAGGCCTGCTCGCCAAGTCGCGCCGCCTCGAACGCCTTGCCGTCGACTCGTTTGACGCCGAGCTTCAACCAGTCGGCAGCCGGTTTTGCGGCCGGTGGACCTTCAATGCGACAATCCAACCCTGCCGGTAGCGCGACCTCGACACCCCAGGGCTGGCCTTTGACCCAGCCCTTGGACTTTAACTGGTTGGCCGCTGACGCGAGCGCATCCGGCACCGAGCCCCAGATGTCCTTTTTGCCATCGCCATCGAGATCATACGCGAGCTCGAAATACTCCGTCGGCATGAACTGCGTGAGCCCCATGGCACCGGCCCAGGAGCCCTTTAGGCCAGGCCCGGACAGCACACCGGCCTCCAGCATGCGCAACGCGGCGATCAGTTCCAAGCGAAACATGTCTTTGCGCCGCCCAAGCCATGCCTGTGTCGCAAGCGAACGGATAATACTGTGCGTTGGTTTGTAGGCACCATAGGCCGTCTCGCGGCCCCAGATGGCGAGCAGGATATGGCGCTCGACGCCCAGTTCCTGTTCGATTTTGGCAAGCGTCGCTGCGTGCGTGACGGCCAGTTGTCGACCCTGGGCTTCGAGCTTCAGCAGGTACGGCGCGTCAAGGTATTGCAACGGTGTCTTTGAGAACTCGGCTTGGCCGCCGCTCGCCGGCTTCGGCACGCCGGGGATCTCAAGGTCTGGCAAGGAGCGATCGGGCGTGACACCGGCAAAAGCTCGGTCGAATGTTGCGGGCGTGACACCGGCGGCCAGCGCATCCGGCCTCAACGCGGCAAGAAAAGCCTTGAACGCCTCATCGGTGGGCTGCGCGTGGGCGTTACGCGCGAATGCGAGAAACAGGGCCAATAGTGCGACTGCGATCCGAGGCATAATGTCCTGTTCGGTCTGACAAATGACGACGCTTGGCAAATGATGACACGGCGATTTGCGCCAACCCTTTGCAATGCCTTTGCGCATCAAGCTAGAGCTAAGCCTCAACCTCCCGTCGTCGCAAGATCGTCACCCAGACGGCCGAGACGCTGCCGATGAACAGAAACATCAACACCGCGAGTGCGTTGCCGCGCCCGAAATCTTGCAACCCCGCCGTCACGTTGCCAAAGGCCGTGCGATAAAAATACAAGCCAAGCACATCCGTGGCCCCGCCCGGCGATCCGTCCAGGCCGGTCATGACGTAGGGCATCTCGAACCAGTTGAACGAGCCAATAAACGTCAAGATGACGACGACCGTTGTTGCGGGAGCCACGAGCGGCCAGACGATCCTTCGGATGAGTTGAAGATCTCTGGCGCCGTCGATGCGTGCGGCCTCAATCACTTCCGAAGGAATGCGTTGCATGCCAGCCAGGAATAGCAAGGCTGGAAAACCGACCCAGTGCCAGGTGTTGACGAAGATCAGTGAGCCGAGCGCCGTCGACGGTTGGCCGAGCCACGGCTGCGCCCACGTCTGCAGCCCGACCTTGATCAGGCCGTAGTTCACCAGCCCAAAGATCGGATTGAGGAACAGCTTCCACATGGTGCCAATAATGACAGCTGAGAGGATCACCGGCAGGAACACCGCCACCTGATGGAACCGGTGACCCGGTAACGCTTTCAACAGCAGATATGCGATCAGAAACGCGAGTCCGTTCTGGAACATCATCAAGGATGCAAAGACGATCACGTTGTGGCCAAGTGCGCGCCACGTCCATGACGCGAACGGCTCTTTGAACAGCACCGTGTGGAAGTTTTCGAGCCCGATGAACGGGCCACGGGCTAATCCGTTCCATTGGTAGAACGAGTACGCGAGCGCTGATGCAATAGGCACCACGACGAACAGCGCGATGATAACGAGCGCTGGCGTCAGCAAAGCCGCGAGCCAGAGCCGCAACCGCCAGCGAGAGTGTGTGGGCACGTGCGCTCCGCCTCGAAGTGAACCGGCCCACCATAGAGCGGAAAGCCGTTTGAGGGAATGCGAGCGCGCCTGGCCGTGAGTGGCCGTCAGCCGGCCGGGTTCCGGGTGGCGTTGGGCCGTGACCGGCCCGACACCTGACGGGCCGTGCGGACTGTCATGCGATTGTGTGCCCGCGCCTGCACGGCCCGCCGGTTAATGTGTGTGGCATCACTACAACGAAACGCGCCAGCAGCGTGGGCATGGCGACCTTCGCGGCGTGCGAGGTCGCGCGCCTGGCGCAAAGCCGGGCCGACAACGGCGCGCAGAGAGAATTGTGGCTGCATGTTCGGGGTGAATCCGGGTTGTACCCGCACGGTAGGGCGACGCCGAAGCAACAGCATGTGTCCGGAATCTCACACCGATTCTCTGGTGTCAACGCAAAGACATGGACAATCACCAAGTATCGAACTCAGTCCGAAAATCGAACCGTGGTCGCGGTGTCACCGTGGTCGATTAGAACGCTGACGAGCTTGCCGACATCTTGGACGGTTATGTTGCGCACAACCGGTCGAACAAGAGGCTTGCGCGCAATCTCGCGCAGCTGGCCGCCCATGAAGGCGAACACCCGCAAGCTATGTCGATCCAGCGATGGAATGATCAAATCCGGTCGGCCGTCGCCGTTCACATCGGCAATGGCTGCCAGCCGGATGTGCGGCGAACCGATAGCGTGGTTTGAAACATTGCTGGCGGTCGCGATCTCCACCAAGGCCCCGTTTCGCAGCGTCCAGACGCGGAGTTTTCCGAGCACATGCGGCATCTGCACTTCGGCAATATCAAGCCGACCGTCCCCGTCGAAGTCGGCAATACCAGCTGGATTGCGCCACGTGTTGGGACGACCAGTCGGCGGTGTCTCCGCGAGGATTTTCAAGCCGCCATCCCGCACGGCTGCAACAACAAGTGACGCGCCGTCGGCGACATGAGACCGAACAAGGATGATCTCATCACGGCCATCACCGTCGAGGTCAGCTAGACGCGGTTCCCGATCTTCAAAGACCTCCGTGTCGGGCAGGGTGAGCGTGAGTGTGCGGCCGTCTCGCAACCGTGCCATGAGGCTTGCCGCTTCATAGTTCGCACCCAACACAAAGTGCTTGTAGCGCGTTGTCGGATCGGCGAGCCAAGCCTCGGCAATATCTTTCTCGCCGCGCGCAGGGCGGTGATCGGCGAGTGCACGCGGTGGTGGATCGGCATGTGCGGACAACGCGAGTGACACGGCGAGTGACAGGAGCGCAAACGTGTAACCGATCAGTTTTTGCATCAGCCTCCTGTCGCGATCAAAGCTGTCGTTGGCAAGGCCGCGACGTGCGATCTGCCGGGATTGTGATGTTCTTGGTCACCGGTGGCGCGCGGATCGCAACTTGTTTAAGTTGGCACCTCACGCAAACCCCGAGAGCTCGCGCTATGTTCAATCCCGAGAGGCCACCGGAACTTGAAATCTCGCGTTGGATTGGCGTGGAACAGCCGATCACACTGGCGAGCTTGAAAGGCAAAGTCGTCGTCGTCATTGCGTTCCAGATGCTCTGCCCCGGCTGCATTGAGCACGGTCTGCCGCAAGCCAAGAAACTGCGGGAGCGCTTTGATCCAAGCCAGGTCGCAGTCATTGGTTTGCACACCGTGTTCGAGCATCACGATGTCATGACGCCAGCTGCCTTGCAGGTGTTCATGGAGGAGTTTCGCTGGCCGTTCCCCGTTGGCATCGACGTGGCCGCTGATGCGGGCGGTGGGGACGGCATTCCAAAGACCATGGCCGCCTACGAGATGCGTGGCACGCCGACACTCCTCTTGTTTGACCGGGCAGGTCGCTTGCGTCGGCATTACTTCGGCAGGCCGGACGATATGCAACTCGCAGCCGAGGTGACGGCGTTCGCGATGGAGAGCGATGCGGCCCCGCGCGCCGAGTCAGCTGCGTTTGAAAAGCGGCTCGCCTCGGTCCTGCGCGCGCCAAGTCATGATCATGGCCACGACCACAGGCATCAAAACGACCACGGGCATGACCACGGGGAGGAGCATGTGCACGGTCCCGGTTGCGGCCATGATCATAGCCATGACCACGACGCCCGCCACCATGGACACGATCAGATTGGCGATGACATCAAAGCCGTGCCGCATAAGCCTGCAAAGAAAAAGGCCTCAGCCAAGGGCAATGGCGGCTGACCGTGCTCACGCCAACTGTTTGTTCAACTGCACCCGCAGGACTTTCAGCGCCACAGTTGCTATTTTTGCGTGTATTTTTGCGGAAAATGCAATCTTGACTTGCTTTGATAAAAAAAGCCTTCTACTCAAACGCAACTAAAGATTGCGTTCAGGGTAAACACACTGTTGTCGGCGGCCGCAAAACTCACCGCGCGCCGGGAGGGAAAGTCATGGGTAGACACAGCAGCCTGACTGATAGCCATGGAGACCGCAGTCTTCACACAGCAAACCGGGCGCAAGTGTTGGAGTATCTTGCCGCCATGTCCGGCGAACTCTCGACCCTGGCGGAACGCGCCGACGCTGAAACCCTCACCGCGTTATTCGACCTTGCCCGTCGCGAAGCGAATGCCGAGCAAGAGCGTTATACAACGTCGCCGGATCGCTCAACGGACTGACCGGACGCTGCTCAAGATTTCAGTGACACGAGTTGTCCGCCATGGCGTTCAATTTGCCCGCCGAGGCTTAACTCAAGGACAATAGCCTGAACCGTCCGTGCTGGTAACCCGGTCGCACGCACGATCATATCGAGCGGCACCGGTGCGGGACCGAGTGCCGCGAGCACCGCTGCGTGATCGGCGCTGTCGGGTGGGGCAATGGGCGGCTGATGAGACGAGGTTGGCCTAGGGGGCGGCGCAGCGACAAAGCTGCTCCTTGCCTCGCGCACGGTTTGTTCCCAATTGGGTCCGGGTCGCCACGACGCGAGCTGCGGGGCAAGCGTGGTGATGACGTCGTCCGCCTCGGTGACCAACGTCGCGCCCTGTTTCAGTAAATGGTTGGTTCCCTCAGCGCGCGGATCAAGTGGGTGGCCCGGCACAGCGAAGACCTCGCGGCCTTGCTCTCCCGCGTTCCGGGCCGTGATGAGCGTCCCCGATCGGCGGGCGGCCTCAATCACAATCACGCCCATGGACATGCCAGAAATGATGCGGTTGCGCCGCGGGAAATCTTGTCCGCGTGGTTGGAACCCGGGCGGCATCTCGCTCACCACAACGCCGATTTCGCTGATCTGCTGATATAGTCGGGCGTTTTCTGGGGGATAGATTATGTCGATGCCGCCGGCCACCACGGCAATCGTGCCGGTCTCAAGGCTCGCCCCATGTGCGGCCGCATCAATGCCGCGGGCCAGACCTGACACGATCACGTAGTCGGCGTTGGCCAAGCCACTGGCAAAACGTCGTGCGAGCGTCATGCCTCCGGCCGACGCATCCCGAGACCCGACAATGGCGACCGCCGGCCGCTGCAGAAGCGCAAGATCGCCGCGCACGTACAGCATCGGTGGGGGCTGCTCGATATGGGCGAGAGCCGGTGGATAGCCTGGCTCGATGGTGAACAGTGGCGTTGCCTTGACGCGTGCGGCTGCTTCGAGTTCGGCCTCTGCTTTATCCGTTGAGCAGATTTTCAGCGTCCTACCCCGGCCTGAGCGAGATGTGAGTTCGGGCAAGGCTGCGAGAGCGGCCGTTGCTCCCCCATAGTGATTGATTAACTCGCGGAACGTGACCGGGCCGATGTTATCGGAACGGATCAGCCGCAAACACGCTAGGCGCTGGGCATCATCCAGGGCGGCCTGGGGCAACGGGGCGGGCGTTGTTCGCGCGGGATCGTATTCGATGTGCGGGGGCCCGTTATGCGGGGGCACGTCGTTCGGATCG
>JANNXS010000047.1:0-22208 GCA_031409695.1 Hyphomicrobiaceae bacterium | reverse complement strand
CACCAGCTCGAAGCCGCACTGCCGCACACATCCCTGCATTTGGAAACAACGGTCGGCAGCGGTCTTGAAGCTGTCGCGTGTGGGTTTGCTGATTTCTATGTCGGCCTCGACTGCCAGCATGTCGGCGCACACCCCGCGCTGCCACTGTTCGCCGGCATGGCGCTCGGGACCAATGTTCCGGCGGCCGCGCATCTGGCGTGGCTCAGGGGACCAGGCGCGGCGTTCTGGACCACAGCACTAGATTCAGCCGACGTTGTCGCCATGCCCGTGGCGCACACGGGACCGAGCCCGGGTTTGTATACCGATTTAGCCTTTGAAAGCGGTCGCGATGTCCGCGGCTTACGCTTCGGCGTACGCGGCCTCGCTGGGGAGGCGCTGGTTCGTCTCGGCGCCGATGTTGCTGCTGGAGCAGCTGACGGACAAGGTGCCGTGGCCGCCCGTGGTCTGGTCGCGGCTGAGCCTCTGTTGACGCCGTTTGAGTCCAAAGCAGCCTGGAGCTACCTACCGGGCTTAACGCCCGCGGGACTGTCGATTTCGCTTGGTGCGCGTGGCTCGTTCTGGCGCCGGCTCCCCGCGTCCGAACGAACCGCCATTGAAAACATTACCCGCGATGTGGCAGCGGCGAGCCTTGAACTTGCAGCCAATCGTCAGGAGACGCTAGCACAGGTGGCAGCCTTCCGCCGCTGGCCGATGCCAACCGTCATGGCAAAAGCCTTCGAGGTCGACTTGCGAGCGGCGATGGCCTCCGTCTACGACGACTTGGCAACGCGTGATCCGCTGGCGCGTCGCGTCATTGAAAGCTATCGCCGGTTCACAACTCAACCGAGCTGAATTGGCCAACTGCACTAACTTGGACAGCGTGCCGCAAAGCGCAAGACATGCTCGCCCGCCTCATCCTGACCCGTCTGCTTGATCTGTTGCTTGTCCTTGCAGCTGTGTCGGTTCTGGCGTTTTTGATGATCCGTTTCATACCCGGTGACGCGGTTTCGATCATGCTCGGTGCCAACACCGAAATCACGCCCGACGCCCTTGCGGCCCTTCGCGCGCGCCTTGGGCTGGATCAGCCGTTTTACACCCAGTATTGGGTTTGGCTTCGTGCCGTGCTTGGCGGCGATCTCGGGACGTCCATCTGGACGGGGCGCCCGGTAGCCGCCGAGATCGCAGCGCATGTTTGGCCAACGGTGCAACTCTCGGCCCTCGCGCTGACCGTCGCGGCCGTGCTCGCGGTGCCGCTTGGCGTCTTGATGGCGCGGATGCGCGGCAAGCGGGCTGAAATTCTGGTTCAACTCGGCTCCGTCGCTGGACTGACGATCCCGTCGTTCTGGTTGGGGATCCTGATGATTCTCGGCCTCGCAACCCTTGCGCCAAACCTACAGGTGCTTGGCTACGTGCCATTTCTTGAGGATCCGCTCGGGTGTCTCGCACGGTTGTTGCTGCCAGCGATCGCCCTCGCCTTGCCGATACTGGCCAACCTTGCCCGGCTGGTGCGTTCAGCCATGCTCGAAGCACTCAGCCAGGATTACATTCGCACGGCCCGCGCCAAGGGGTTGCCTGAGCGTCTCGTGCTCTATCGCCATGCCCTGAGAAACGCGTTGATTCCCTTCGTGACCAGTCTTGGCATCATGACAGGCTATTTGCTCGGCGGCGCGATTGTGGTTGAACAGGTGTTTGCGATCCCAGGCCTCGGCCGGCTTATACTCGGTGCCATTGCAGAGCGAAATTATCCGCTGCTGCAAGCAACGTTGTTGGTGGTGACATCGGCTTTCGTCATCATCAATTTCCTCGTCGACTTGGCCTACGCCACCATCGATCCGCGCGTGCGAGGAGTTTGAACATGCCTTCGCCCGAACACCTGATGTGCTCGGGCGCAAAGGCCTGCAATGGCTCAGGCAGCAACGGCCAACGGGCTCCGGCCGTGGGCGTTCTCGCCGTCCGCGCTACGAATGCAGCCAATGACGATCGCGAGAATGACGGCCACGAGGCCACCGCCACCCAGAACATAGGCCACCGGACCTAACGACATAATCAACCCGAGCGCATCACAGATCGCAAACGCCGCGGAGAACACGGTCAGGCCATAGGCCCAGAGCGGCGACCAGTTGATGTCGTTGGTCCGCTTCACTGTCACGGCCAGAGCCGGATACAGCACGAGCAGCGATATGAGGGTCACGACCAGTGGCGGGGAGGATGGTGCCGCTTCGCTGAACTGACCCGGCGCCAACACGGCCAGGACCGCGAGGGTTACCACCATCATTGCAAGCGAGAACAGCCAGTAATGCAGGCGGCGGGTTCGGCCCTGGAACGAAAACATCAGATGTGTAAGTGACATTGGAAGGCTCCCTGGTTGGTCGATGTCTGCAACCTACCCGCCTCGGCACAGAGCATCAGTTCCCTCCGGAACACCTACGCGTCACCCCGTAGACCGACACTCGAAACCACGTCAGCCCGCGCCCAATCCAAGCGCACGCAAGCCGGCCGGAATCTTGTCCTTGACCTTGAAAAATCCAGCCGTCGCATAGGGCCAGAACTGCTGATCCCAGGCACGGCGCACACGATAGACGCGATCGCCGCGTCGTTCCGTGTCGGCGAGGATCGCCAGCAACGTGCCGCGCGCCGGGCCGACGGGCAGATCCGCCACCACAAGCCGCGTTCCGCTGGGCAAAGCGACCGGCAACGCTGGGACGCCGACGATCGGCGCTGGAACACCATAGAGCGCGGCTAGACGCTGTGACGCATCGTGCAACAGCGCGCGTTTAAAGGTGACGACACGCTCTGAGGTGCCCGGATACGCGTCCGCCGTATCAGCCACGACGACCCGACGCACGGTCGTCCCGCGGCTGAGCCACTGGTCAGGCGTCAGATCGTCTTCGGTCACCAGGAGCGTGACATCGCCCTCAGGCGGCACGCTTGGGATTGCCGCCAACGGCACTCTGGGTGCGCTCTCCGCGTCCTCAAGTGGCGGCGCGGAAGCAGCCAGGCGCGGCGTCGGCTCAAACCGTCCACTTGTGTACGTATCAATATTATCGGGTCTTGCCAGATAGGTCTTGCCCTGCGTTTGCAAGCCGCACACCCAGCGCCAAGACAGCGTGTTCGAGGCTGGATCGCCATCGAGCAGGTGCCGCTGAAAGAAATCGGCGCCGAGTTGCCAGGGTAGGCCAAGCGTATAAATCCAGATCGAGGCAAACCACATGCGCGCGTGGTTGTGCATGTATCCGGTCTCGGTCAGTTCCCGCGCCCAGGCGTCAAAACAGGCGATACCGGTATTGCCAGCCTCAGCGTCGGTCAGCCGACGAACCGCCGCCCCACCAAGTCCATCGCGCAGCCGTGTTACGTCCGTGAGGTATCGCATCCAAACCGACGGCCGGTGCTCAAGCCAACCCTTCCAGTAGGTGCGCCATACGACCTCCTGGATAAATTTCTCAGCCGTCGATGGCGCAAAGCGTTCAAGGACGGCCGAGACGATTTCTGCCTCCGAGACCACGCGATGGCGCACATAGGGCGACAACAGCGAGACGTTGCTGCGATCGTTTGGACCCAGGTCATGGTTGCGGGTTCGCGCGTAATGGCTGCCGCTGTTGGGCAGGAATGCGGCCAAACGATTGCGTGCGGCCTCGCGTGCGGGAGGCCACGCGAACGGCATGTCTAACTCGAGAGACTTTTGGGTCATGGGACCGGTACGCACCCGTTCGCGGGAGCGATCATAATCGGGCCACCAACCATTTTTGGTGCGCTCAGCGCGCGGGTTCTGTCCTGTAACCGATATCGCGCGCCAGACCGTCGACGGCGCAGTATGACGCACCTAGACAGTGTGTCCTTGCCACGACAGAGGCTACTCACCCGTCAACCCACATTTGAATTCACCGTTGTACTCACAACTAGCACCCGCCCGGAACGGCGTTGATCGCAAGTTTCATTGACCCTCTCGTATCGACGGTCTGCGAACCCGATGTAGGTTTTATGCGGACAAAACCTTCCCCGGACCCCTCATTGATCCCCAAATCGCGACACGTGCTGTTGATCGCAAATCCCAAAAGCCGCAATGGTTCAAAGGGGGCCGAGGCCGAGCAGGCGCTCCGCGATGCCGGCCTCAGCGTGCAGCCGATTGCAGCCGGGAGCCGCCACGATGTCGTGGCACTCATCCGTGCCAACGCCGGCCATATCGATGCTGTGATTGCAGCCGGCGGCGATGGAACGGTGAACGCGGTCGCCGAAGGACTTTTAGAAACCGGGCTGCCGCTCGGTATTCTGCCGCTCGGTACCGCCAACGATCTAGCCCGGACGCTTGCCATACCAACAGACCTGAACGCCGCTGCCAGAGTGATTGCTGCAGGTCATGAAACACGCATCGATCTTGGAACTGTCAACGGCCATCCATTTTTCAATGTCGCGAGCATCGGCCTGTCAGCCGACCTCGCACACGCCTTGACACCACAGCGCAAGCGTCGTTTCGGCCGCTTCGCTTACGCCCTTACGGGTTTTCAGATCCTGCTCACAGCACGGCCGTTCCGCGCCCTGATCGCCACGCAGTCCGCCGTGACGCGTGTTAAAACGATGCAGATCGCTGTCGGCAACGGCCGTTACTACGGCGGCGGCATGGCAGTTGAAAGCGGCGCGACCATCACCGATGGCAAGCTCGACCTCTACAGTCTCGAGCTTGGTGGCGTTTGGAAACTGCTATTTCTTGCCCGTTCATTCCGGAACGGCGCCCACGGGCTCTGGCAGGAGGTGAGGACCGAAAAATGCGTCACGTTTGAGGTGCGCACAAGACTCCCTCGCGCCGTCAACACGGATGGAGATCTGACAACCTTCACGCCCGCACGGTTTGAAATCCGCCCCAAAGCAGTCCGCGTGTTCGTGCCATAGGAGCCAGTCCGCCTCAGACCCAGCCGATCAAGCGCCAGATCCCTCCACCCAACAAAAGCGGGCGCTGTTGGACATCTCCGCACAGGCTGAAATGTTCCCTCTTGCCGAAGCACCGCGACAGGCATACTAGACGGGCTTTAATGACCCAGATATCAACGCTCCCCGCTTCCTTCACGCGGCGCCACCTCTTGACCTGCGAAGGGTTAAAGGCTGGTGAGATCACGGCCCTGTTGGACATTGCCGACAAGGCCGCGGAACAAAACAAACAGGTGATCAAAAAGCGCGACGTCCTGCGCGGGCGTACGCTCATCAACCTGTTTTTCGAGCCCTCCACGCGCACCCAAAGCTCGTTCGAACTGGCCGCTAAACGGCTCGGCGCAGACGTGATGAACATGAACGTGGCAACCTCGTCAGTGTCCAAAGGCGAGACGTTGATCGACACGGCCATGACGCTGAACGCCATGCGGCCAGACCTGCTGGTGGTCCGCCACCATGCGGCGGGTGCCGTGGAGTTGCTGCAGCAAAAGGTTGACTGCTCCGTTATCAATGCTGGCGATGGCGCCCACCAGCATCCCACACAAGCGCTGCTTGACGCCCTCACGATCCGTCGTGCCAAGGGGCGGATCAGCGGCCTGACGGTCGCCATCTGCGGCGATGTCCTCCACTCACGTGTGGCGCGCTCAAACATCGACGTGCTCAACACCATGGGTGCGCGCGTGCGTATCATAGCGCCGTCAACTCTGCTGCCCTCCAACGCCGAACGCCTGGGCGTCGAGGTCTATACCGACATGCAGAAAGGCCTTGCCGACTGCGACGTGGTGATGATGCTGCGCCTCCAGCGCGAACGCATGCAGGGCGGCTATGTGCCCTCGACACGGGAGTATTACCATTTCTTCGGCCTCGACCACGAGAAGCTGGAACGGGCCAAGCCTGACGCCATGATCATGCACCCCGGACCGATGAACCGCGGTGTCGAAATCTCATCGACCGTTGCCGACGACGCCCGCAGCGTCATCCGCGATCAGGTCGAGATGGGCGTTGCCGTACGCATGGCCGTGTTGGAAGCCCTCGCGCGGCAATTGCCAAACCATTGAGGGGCCGTGGCTGCACGTGTCAGCATCAGCAGCAGTGTCGGGCCAACAGCAGACATTTGCGTCGGCGTCGCCTCCCCCTAAATTGCCATCCTACCTCTTGTGGTTAGTATCCATTCATCTGCTCGGAACGTGACGTCGCTGGCTGTACCGCGCCCGACGCATGAAGGTGCAGTTTGGTCACAGTGTAGCCAAAGTTGTCGTTGTGTCGACCGACCAGCTTCTCGTGAGAGTGCTTGACCGCAGTATTCGAGTACTTGTCCAGGTAGAGCACGAGCAACTGCTCAAGCGCCATCTCTGGCGCGCGCCGAGGCAAGCGCTTGCCGCCGCGCCGATCGGCCAGTCCGTCCTCTCGCTCTGCAGTGTATCCCCCCGCCCAACCCTGGAACGTCCGCGCGGCGCCCCCAGCAGATCGGCCGCCTCTTCCTGTGTGATCTCGCCGCGCTCCTGGCGCTCCAGCAAACTCGAAAAACGCATACGACGCATGCCCTCGTGCATGTTGCCCCGCTCATCGAGCCCCTTTTGGTCGGGAGCCCCTTGAACACGACAACTCACGGGCTACAAACGTACGACAATTAATGAGCGACCGAAATCGATAATGAATCGGCTTGCGCCACGGCACAGGCCGATCAAGACTGCCACGTCCAGTTCGCAATCTGTCAATAGACTGAAGTCACTCGATTATTTGACCCTAGGTAAACGGCGTCTTGCAGCATTTATGCGCGGTTGGTACCGGCTGACATGGAGAAAGCACGCGTGGCTTCAAAGCCGTCCAATTTGCGACGTCGGTCGGCTGCGGTCATGCTGGCCGCCATTGCTGGAATGTTGATCCTGGCCATCGTGCCCTTGGTCCCGATCCCGGGCGGCAGCGATTGGAGCAAGCCGGTAACGGGGGGCGCTGTGCAAGCGTCTCCCCGTATGGTGTTCAACATCGAACAGCCCGTCGTCCTCGCGCGCACGCCGTTCTTGGAACTTGAGCGGGGTAAGTTCAGCCTTCAGGCGGGCGCAGATGGTACGGGCGAGCGCCGGTTGGTGCTTGAAGGTGCGACGCTGCGTCTCGATGCTGGGCCGGGCCAAGACGCCCCAAATCGACCCGATATTTTCAGCCCACTGATGACGCAGCTCGCAGCCCTCGGCATGGACCGCGTCCTCATTCGCGGCGCCATGCTCCGCTACTCGGCAGATCCGAATGCCCGCGTCGGGCCGATTGACGCCGAGCTTGACCTTGCCAACCGCGGGCAAATGACACTGCGCGGGGTGGTAATCTTCCATGGCGACGCCGTGTCCTTTGAAGCGTCCGCTGGGCAGGACACAGAAGCAAACAGCGACGGTGGACGCAATCTGGCCAGTCGCCGACGTGCAAGCTTCTCCGCCAAGGGCGAGAACCTTGGCGATGTGCGCTTTGAGGGGGAACTGTCAAACCGAAACGGGCTGACCGGCGACATCGAGGCGAAACTCGCGAGCCCGGCTGCCTTGATGCGCTGGCTGGGCGCGCCCGTCCGGCAAGCGGCAGCCTTACGCAACGTTTCAATAAGCGGGCGCGCGCGCTGGCTCGATGGAATGTTCGATTTACAGGACGCGCGCCTCACACTCGACGGCCAGCGGCCAGCAATGGGGGCATTGCGCTTGCGCTATCGCAACGCTCGTCCAATCATCGAGGGCACGCTCGCATTCGCGACATTGGATCTCACACGGCTTGGTGCGACCGAAGATGTCGCGACTGGACAAGCAAGCCAGAGCCCGTCCGCGATCGATGGGCCGTTGCGGGCAATGCTCGCCGCTTTGACCAGGGACCTACCGGCATATCTTGATATTGATGCCGACCTGCGCATCTCAGCCACAACCGTGCTTTTGCGCAGTGGCATTCGCGGGCGCGGTGCCGCAACGATCACCGTCGACCGCGGACTGCTGACGGCTGAACTTGCTGAAGTTGAGTGGGCCGGAAACAAGGCGCGTCTGCATATCGATGCGGGGGGCCAGAGCTGGCGGCCAGCGTTCAACGTACGCGGACGTGTCGATCTCGCACAGGCGCAAGATCATTTGACCCCTTTGTTTGGCCAAGGTCTGGTTATTGGTCCAGCGTCGGTCACGCTCGATCTGCAGGGGCGTGGCGATGGGCCGAATCTGTTGCCCGGCGTCATGACCGGAAAGATCACAGTCGGATCGACCGTAGGTGCCCGCAGCCAACTGGACCCGTTCAAAGTGACTGAGCGCACGGCGGCTCGGCCGGCTCGGGAAAATCCGTTGGTGTTGAGCGCGGGGCAGGCGGTTGAGGCCATCGATCTCAGATTGCTCCTGACCGATCGGATGATCGTTTTCGAGCCATCCCAAATCAAGACGGGCACCGGCATCGCCCGCATAAGCGGCAAGATCGACCGCTCGTCGTTAGCCCTTGATCTTGTCTTGTCGCGATCCGTCCGGCCACGCACCGCACCGCGCGGTGGCGTTGCACCAGAGAGTACAGAGCAGAGCTTTGGCATCACCGGCAGTTGGAACGCCCCAAACGTGACCCGTTTAGCCTTGCCGTGATCGGACTTGCTCCAACGTCGACCTTACCTCGCCACCGCCAGGCCCAGCTGCATAAAAAGGACTGGGCGCGTGAAAGGACTGGGCGCGTGAAAGGACTGGGGGAAAATAGCAGTTGCCGCCGATTCCCATTTGACATTCGAGGTGAGCCTCCTACTTTGCGCGCCAACCGCGATAGCCGCCCCGGCCCGCGCGACTGCCAGCGTCTTGGGCGTCTCTCCTGCGCGGGAACCGCCCGGACAATCCTTCGGTCGAGCAGCCGTTTGGACATCACGGAGGCCTTTCGTCCATCATGGCAACGGCTGTAAAGCCCAAGCGGCTCAAGCGTCCCCCCGCACGTTCTTGCCTCGGCCCCGTGGCCGATCTTGAACAGCATCTGCCGTCCGAGTGGTGGCGCAAACTGTTCAACGCGCTGTACGTCAAGACTGACGGTGATGTCGTTGAAAATTCAGAGAACACGCGCAAAGAAGTCGACTTTATTGTCCAGTCCGCAGCGATCACGCCGCACAGTGCCATACTGGACCTGTGCTGTGGCCAGGGCCGCCACTGCATTGAGCTTGCGCGTCGTGGATTCAAAAACATCACCGGTGTCGACCGTTCACGCTACTTGATCCGCCTCGCCAAGAAGCGAGCGCAAGCTGAAAATTTGCAAGTCGCCTTCAAGGAAGGCGACGCACGCAATCCGAAGCTGGCCGAGAACTCGATCGACTGCGTGGCCATCATGGGCAACTCGTTCGGTTATTTCTCGAACAAGCTCGATGACGAAAAGGTGCTGCAAACGGTCGGCAAGCTACTTCGCCCAACGGGCCAGATCGTGCTCGACATCACCGACGGCGCCTACATGGCCGAGCACTTTGAGAAGCGCTCCTGGGAGTGGATCGACGAACACCACTTCGTTTGCCGCGAGCGGTCCATTTCCTCCGACAAGGAACGCCTGGTCAGCCGTGAGGTGATCGTCAACGACGAGACCGGCGTCATCGCCGACCAGTTCTATGCGGAGCGGCTGTACACACGCGATGGCATCACGAAGCTGCTGGAGAAGGCCGGTTTCCGCAACGTCCGCCATCATGGCACAGCCGAATCGCATTCTGAGCGCGATCAGGATCTGGGTATGATGGCACGGCGTCTATTGTTGACGGCTGATGCGCCAGCGTTCGCACGCAAGCCGAAAGCCAAAGCGGCCGTGTTGGACGTGACCATTTTGATGGGCGACCCGCGCCTGCCAGATACCGTCAAGCGCAATGGGCAGTTCAATCCGGAAGACATCGAAACCGTGCGCCGTCTCAGCGACGCGCTCTCCGAGCTCCCCGCCTATAAGTTCCGGTTCCTCGACAACCACGCAACGCTCGAACGGGATCTGTTGGATCTCAAAACCGACTTGATCCTCAACCTCTGCGACGAGGGCTGGAACAACGACGCGTTCAAAGAACTCCACGTGCCATCGCTGTTGGAATTGCGCGGCATCCCCTACACGGGCGCCGGGCCGGCGGCGCTGGGGTTGTGTTACGACAAGGGCCTTGTTCGGGCCGCTGCCCAATCGATCGACGTGCCGGTACCGCTTGAGACATATGTGCGGCCGGGCGACCACGGCGCAACATTGCCCTCCGTGTTTCCTGCCCTCCTCAAGCCGAATTTCGGAGACAGCTCAATCGGCATCACAAAGGAAGCCGTGGTCAAAAACCAGACCGCACTGCTTGAATACCTTGAAAAACTGCGCGCCATGTTTCCCAAACGCGCGATGCCCGTCCTCGTGCAGGAGTACCTGACGGGCGCTGAATACTCGGTCGGCATGGTCGGCAATCCGGATCAGGGTTTGCGCGCGCTGCCGATCATGGAGGTCGACTTTTCGCGTCTCGATCCGGGTCTGCCGAAAATCCTTGGCTATGAATCCAAGTGGGAGCCCGACAGCCCCTACTGGACGCAGCTTCGCTACAACGAGGCGCAATTGCCAGAGCACGTGCAGCAGCAGCTGGTGGAGAACTCCGCGCGCTTGTTTGAACGCATGGGCTGCCGCGACTATGCGCGGTTCGATTTCCGGGCCGATGCAAAAGGCGAAATCAAGCTGTTAGAAGTCAACCCGAACCCAGGTTGGTGCTGGGACGGGAAGCTGAACATCATGGCTGGCTTCCAGGGCATGCGCTACAGCGAGCTGCTGGGCCAAATTCTACAGGCCGCCGTTGAGAGAACAGGCGTCACAGCACGTTTGGTGCCCGGCCCCACCCAACCGGCAGCGTAACGACACTTATCGACGCTTTGAATCTGAGATGTCGGCTTCAATGAAGCCGGCCACTTGCCTGTGGCATAACACGGAACCCTGAGAGAATTCCGATCTCATGGAATCGGAATGCGCTCTAGAAGTCCTTGTTTTGACGCATCTTCTACGAAGAACCGGTGTCCACTTCGTCAGAAAATGCTCTCAAATCTCTATTGGATCAATCTATCCAGGATGAAGCCCTGATGCGGCTTGGGTGCCTCGCCGGCCTTCTTTCCTTGTCCGCTTTCGGCCTGGGCGGTTTGGGGGCCTCCTGCCCCAGTCGAGGCTTGCGGGGATTCAAGCGCACCGCGCACACCGCATCCGCTTACCAATGTCGCCGTCACGAGCAGCAGCGCAGCAGTTTTGTGGGACACAGCCATCTTCCTCAACACAGGTCCTCGACTGTTCGCCGAAGAACAATCTGAGCACCATATCATCTTAGCGCGCCTTCGCATCCGTTTCCAGTCGCTTCACCCACCCCTTAGCCATTTTGCGCACGTTCTGTGGCGCGGTTCCCCCATGACTAACGCGACTTTTTACTGAATTCTCGACGGACAAGACGGTAAACACATCCTCCGTGATCCGTGGTTCGAAGTCTTGCATGGCTGCAAGCGACAGGTCCTCCAAAGCCACGCCCTGCTTTTCGGCCGCCTTCACGATAGAGCCCGTGATGTGGTGCGCCTCGCGGAATGGAATTTTAAGGGTGCGTACAAGCCAATCAGCAAGGTCTGTCGCAGTCGAAAAACCACGGCCAGCCGCCGCTTTCATGGTCTCCTGAACCGGCTCAATATCTTCGAGCATGCCGTTCATGGCGGCGGCCGCGACCGTAAAATTACGAATGGCGTCGAAGGTCATCTCTTTGTCTTCCTGCATGTCCTTCGAATAGGTCAACGGCAGGCCCTTCATGACCACCAAAAGACTCTGGAACGCAGCAAGAATGCGCGCGACCTTGGCACGGCAGAGTTCGGCTGCGTCCGGATTACGCTTTTGCGGCATAATGGATGACCCCGTCGTCCATTGATCCGTCAACGTGATGAAACCGAACTGCGGCGTCATCCAGATGACGATTTCCTCGGCCAGCCGCGAAATATGCATGGCGGAAATCGACAGCGCGGCGAGCAGTTCCAAAGCAAAATCTCGGTCGGCCACGGTGTCGAGCGAGTTGTCCGTTGGTTTGTCGAAACCGAGGGCCTCAGCCGTTGCATGGCGGTCAATGGGGAACGATGTGCCAGCCAGAGCGGCCGCCCCAAGCGGGCATTGGTTCATGCGGCGACGCGCGTCCTGCAGGCGACCGCGATCGCGTGCAAACATCTCAACGTAGGCAAGCAAATGATGCCCGAACGTCACAGGCTGTGCCGGTTGCAGATGCGTGAAGCCCGGCATGATAACGTCGGCGTGTGCTTCGGCCTTAGTAGCGAGCGTCGCCATCATCTTGGCCAGGCTGGCATCGGCGGCATCGGTGGCATCACGCACGTACATGCGGAAATCCAACGCCACCTGATCGTTGCGCGAACGCGCGGTGTGCAGCCGCCCTGCCGCTTGGCCAATAATCTCAGCCAATCGCGACTCCACATTCATGTGGATGTCCTCGAGCTTCACCGAAAAATTGAACTTGCCGCTGGCGATCTCGTCAGCGACCTGATCGAGCCCCTTTTGGATCAGCGCCTCGTCTGACTTGGTGATGATGCCCTGGGCCGCCAGCATCGCTGCGTGCGCTTTTGAGCCGGCGATATCCTGCGGCGCCATCTTCTGGTCGTAGCCGATGGAGGCGTTGATCTCGGTCATCAACTCGGCCGGCGACATGGAGAAACGCCCGCCCCACATCGTGTTGGCAGTGTCGGCGCCAGTATTGGCGCCGTCATCTTTGGAGGGAGATTTAGCGAGCTTGTTGTCGGCAGCAACCATAGGAGATCGGTCTCAAGCGGAGTTCGGGGAGCTGTGTCACACCCGCCACGCGTCGTGCAAGCGGTGCGCGGTCGGACCAGACGCAGATTGGTTCACTTGACACCCTTCGGGACCTCCTGCAATTCGGTGCGCATCCCAGACCTCTTGGAAATAGCATGGCGCAGACGATCATCTCGGTGACGAGTGTGCCGCGTCGGTTTAACGGCTCTCTGAAACATGTGCTGAGCTCACTTGAGCAAACGCGCCGCCAAGTTATTGTTTCGCTGCCGAAAACATACAACAAATGGGGCGCGCATTTAGCGCCAGATTATCTCTCACACATGCCACATGTCGTTGTGCATCGGCCAGACCAGGACTTTGGCCCAGCAACAAAGCTTCTCGGTGGCTTGGCTTATCTGGCGTCCACCAGACCCAACGATCTGCCAAAGTACATCGTGACGTTCGATGACGATTGTATCTCGAACGACCCCAATCGCATCATCGAAGTTCTTGAAGCCGCGGCGGATCGCAACCCGCAAACGGCGATTACGTTTTGCGGCATGAAACTCGACCGCCATCCCTACGAAACCCATAACGGGCTGTTCGATAATAATGTCGGGTATGTAGATGGTGTTATCGGGTGGTCCGGCGTTTTGTATCCGGTCTTGCCTCTGCTCCAAGGCGTAGACGCGCAGGGCCGCGATATCTTCGGCATGCTCAAGGATATGCCGCCGGTCGCGATGCAAAACGATGACGTGTACTTCGGGGTGGCTCTGGCCCGCTTAGGAGTTCCCATCTTGTCTATCAGGAAGAGGCCGCTCAAGACGCGCGATGGGCAGAGGTTGGTCATGAGAAGTGTACCCACGGGCGGTAAAAGTGCCGTTTTGGAAGCGGTTGCGAAAAGTCCGCGATTGATCGAAGGTGAGATCTTCCAATATGCGGTTCAGCAGGGATGGCTGCCAGGCAAGCAGTCTGCCGCATGCCCTGTGCCGTTGATCGAGGCGATGCTTCGGCGCAGCCGATATGGCCGCGCACTCGTAAACGTGTTTCGACGGTAAATAACCAGCGCGCGGCCGAAGATTATGCGGCCAACGCGCGCGCTGTTCAGCCGCGTCGGCTTGACCGAGGCAGGATCATAGGTCGCCCTTGCACGACACGTTGCGAGCACCGATGTACGGTACGACGCTTTCATCAACTTCAGGCCTGAATGACGGACCACCGCCACACGTATTATCCCCCGATCGAGCCGTACATGACCGGGCGGCTCGAGGTTTCAGGCGGACACTCGATCTATTTCGAGCAGAGCGGCAACCCAGCCGGACGGCCGGTGCTTGTTGTGCACGGTGGGCCGGGCGGCGGCTCGAATCCGACCATGCGGCGCTTCCACGACCCGGCACGCTATCGCATTATCCTGTTCGACCAGCGCGGCTGCGGACGCTCGACACCGCACGCGAGCCTTGAGGACAACACGACCTGGCATCTGGTCGATGACATGGAGCGGCTGCGCCGGGAGCTGCGCGTTGAGCAATGGCAATTGTTCGGCGGCTCATGGGGCTCGACATTATCCATTGCCTACGCCGAAGCGCACCCTGCTTTTGTCTCAGACATGATCTTGCGCGGCATCTTTCTTCTGCGGCGCGACGAGTTGCGCTGGTTTTATCAGGACGGCGCCAAATGGCTGTTCCCGGACGCTTTCGCTGAGTTAGAAAGGGTGATTCCACCTGCCGAGCGCAATGATCTCATCGGCGCGTATTATCGCCGCCTCACGCACCCGGATCGCCACGTGCAAATTGAGGCGGCCCGGGCCTGGTCGGTCTACGAGGGCTCGACGCTATCGCTGATCCAAGATCATGAACGCTTGAAGCTTTTCGCCTCCGACACCTATGCCATCGCTTTCGCACGGATAGAATGCCACTATTTTGTTCAGGGTGGATTTCTCAAACGTGAAGACCAGTTGCTCATCCATGCGGGTCGCTTGCGCCACATCCCCTGTATCGTCGTTCATGGCCGTTATGACGTGGTAACGCCGCTAAAGAATGCGTTCGACCTGAAAGCCGTCTGGCCCGAGATCGATCTGCGCATTGTGCCAGACGCGGGCCACGCCATGACGGAAACCGGCACCATACATCAGTTGATATCGTCCACCCGCCAGTTTGCTGGCATGCGCCCTTGAGCGTTCGCGCTGATGATAACGCGATGGCCGGACCGTGAGCCAATTGTGACACACAGGTAACTTGGAAACGCCACACGGGCAGGCCATAAGTCTTCAAAGCACCGAAAGGCGCGACGCCTACTGGAGACGCCACGATGAGCATCCGACGGTTTGCCTGGTCAGCCGCGCTGGTGACGACCTTGACCTTCGTGCCGGGAGCCATTGCCCAAGACAAACGCCACCACGCACTCTCGCTGGTGGGTGAGCCGAAGATGGGGCCCGATTTCAAGCACTTCGGCTGGGTCAATCCCGATGCCCCCAAGGGCGGGCGCGTCCGCCAATATGCTGAGGGCTCCTTCGACAGTCTCAATCCTTGGCCCGTTCAGGGGGTCGCGGCTGGCGGGATCGGTTATCTGACGGAATCGTTGTTCAAATCGAGCCCCGATGAGGCGTCGGCTGAGTATGCCTATATCGCGGCCTGGGCATCGTACCCCGCAGACTTCTCATCGTGCACTGTTTCGCTGCGCCCCGAAGCCCGCTGGCACGATGGCACACCCATCACGGTCGACGATGTCATCTATTCTCTCGAGACACTGAAAAAAATCTCGCCCCAGTACGCCTCCTATTTTGTCGACGTGGAAAAGGCCGAAAAGACCGGCGAGCGGGAAATCACGTTCCGTTTCAAGGTCAAAAACAACCGAGAACTGCCCCATATCGTGACTCAGCTACCGATCCTGCCCAAGCACTGGTGGGAGGGAAAAGACGCCAGTGGCGCTCCGCGCGATGTGTCAAAGTCGACCATGGAGGTGCCGCTTGGATCTGGTCCCTACAAGGTCAAGTCGCTGCAGCCAGGACGCGAGATTGTCTACGAGCGGGTCAAGGACCACTGGGCAAAAGATCTGCCGCTGCTCAAGGGCCAGTACAATTTTGACGAGTTGCAGATCGTCTATTTCCGCGAAAAGATAGCGGCCTTCGAAGGCTTTAAATCTGGTGGTCTTGACTATTGGCTTGAAAGTTCAGCGAAAGCCTGGGCGATCAATTTTGATTTTCCAGCCGTTGAAAAGCAGTGGGTGAAGCGCATCACGCCAGCACGCAAGCGTGTGACACCCATGCAAGGTTTCTACATGAACTTGCGTCGGCCGATGTTCCAGGACGCACGCGTGCGTCGCGCAATGAATCTCGCCTTTGACTTCGAGTTCGCCAACAAGAACTCGTTCTACGGTCTCTACACGCGCACCGGCAGTTACTTCGACAACTCTGAACTCGCCGCCAAAGGCCTACCGACGGGGCGCGAACTCGAGATCCTGAACGAGGTGAAGGGCAAGGTCCCCGCTGAGGTGTTCACAACCGAGTGGAAAAACCCGGTCAACGCTACTCAATCGGAGCAGCGGCAAAATTTGACTGAGGCCTCCAAACTGTTTGCGGCCGCGGGTTACACGCCTAAAAACGGTGTACTCACCAACGCCGCCGGGCAGGCCTTGAGCTTCGAGTTCTTGCTCAACTCGCCGGCGTTCGAGGGCGTGCTGCAAGGCTACAAAGGCACTCTCGAAAAGCTCGGCGTGAAGTCCAACATCCGTGTTGTCGACAGTGCCCAATACCAGCGCCGCACCGACAGTTTTGATTATGACATCATCGTCGACGTCATCGCCCAATCCGAAAGCCCTGGTAACGAACAGCGCAACTATTGGGGTTCGGCCATGGCCAAGGTGCCGGGCAGCCGCAACTCACTAGGCGTCGCTGACCCGGCAATCGACACGCTGATCGAAAAGGTCGTGTTCGCCAAAGATCGCGCCGACCTGGTAGCGGCCACGCGTGCGCTCGACCGAGTGCTTCTGTGGAACCACTTCGTTGTGCCCCATTGGTCACGCAACGAGGACTGGATCGCCCTGTGGGATCAGTACGCCGGGCCAAAGGTACAGCCTGAAAGGCAAAACGCATTTCTGCAGACCTGGTGGTGGGACGAGGCAGCGGCTGCTAAACTCAAAACAGCCAGGGGGAATTGATGGGCGTTGTTCGTGCTGTTGCAACCGCATGCGTCGTTGCCTTGTCGTCTGTTGCCCCAGCGTTCGCAAACTCCGGCGCAGGGCAGGCCCGGCACGGTCTTTCAGCCTTCGGCGACTTGAAGTATCAGCCGAACTTCAAGCATTTCGACTACGTCAACCCACACGCTCCAAAAGGGGGACGGCTGACCACTGTCGGCACAGGTGCGCTGACGACTTACGACAGTTTCAACCCCTTCATCCTCAAGGGCGATGCAGCGCAAGGCGTCGACCTGACTTTCGACAGTCTGATGGTGCGCGCAACGGATGAGCCGGACAGCTCCTACGGCCTTGTCGCTGAAACCGCCGAGCTTGCTACCGACTTGCGGTCGGTGACATTCAAGATCCGCCCCGAGGCTAAGTTCTCGAACGGCAAGCCGATCATGGCCGTCGACTGCGTTGCGACCTTCAACATCCTCAAAACGAAGGGCCACCCCTTCTACAGCCAGTCGCTCCTGCGCGACATCGCGGGCGCTGAGGCCATCGACGAACGCACGGTCCGGTATACGTTTTCCGGGACGGAAGTCCGCAGTCTGCCAGCCATCGCTGGCGGTCTGCCGATCCTGCAGAAGTCCGAGATCGAAAGCCGCGTTTTCGAGGACTCGAGCCTTGAGCCCTGGACCGGCTCAGGGCCATACCGCATCGCTGAGTATCGCCAGGGCGCGTTCGTGACCTATGGTCGGCGCGCCGATTATTGGGCCAAGGACCTGCCTGTCTCTCGGGGCAGGTATAATTTTGACGAGGTGCGCTACGAGTACTTTCGCGAACGCACCCTCGGCATTCAAGCCGTCAAGGCCGGCATCCTGGACGTCCGCGAAGAGTTCACCTCCAAGGATTGGGCAACCGGATACGACAGCCCCGCGGTTGCCGAAAAGCGCCTATTGCTTGAAACATTGCCCGACAAAAACCCGTCGGGCACACAGGGATTCTGGATCAACACGCGCAAACCGAAATTCTCCGACATCCGCGTGCGCCAAGCCATCGACCTAGCCTTCGACTACGAGTGGACCAATAAGAATCTGTTTTACGATATGTATCAACGCACGACGAGCTTCTTTGAAAACTCGCCTATGAAAGCCGTCGGGCCTCCGGATGCGGACGAATTGAAACTGATGGAGCCAGTGCGCAACGCGCTGCCGCAGTCCGTTTTCGCGCAGCCCTACATCCCGCCCGTGTCCGACGGGACCGGCACCGACAAGAAACTGATGCGGCGCGCCGTGAAACTGCTCGACGAGGCCGGCTGGGTTATGAAGGACGGCCGACGGACCAACGCCACAGGCGACGTTCTGGAGATCGAGTTTCCGATCACCGACGTGACGTCCGAACGCCTGCTGACGCCCTACGTCAAAAACCTGCAAGCGATCGGCATTGTCACCTCGATCCGCAAACTGGACGCCGCGCAGTATGAGCGCCGGCGCAAGTCTTTCGACTACGACATCGTCTCGGCGCGCTTCACCATGGGGCTCACTCCGGGCGCGGAATTGAAGTCGTATTTCTCGTCAACGGCGGCGAAGAACGAGGGCTCCATGAACCTCGCAGGCATCGCCGATCCCGCAGTCGATGCCTTGTTGACCAAAATCGGCGAAGCAAAGTCGCGCGACGAGCTGAACACCGCCGCCCGCGCCCTGGATCGCGTGCTGCGTGCCGGCAATTACTGGGTACCGCAATGGTACAAGGCGAGCCACACCATCGCGGTCTGGGACAAATTCGGCCGTCCCACGACAAAACCCGCATTTGATCGCGGCATCGTTGATACGTGGTGGCACGACGCCGAGAAAGCCAAAAAACTCAAATCCAATTAGGGGTCGAACGGGGGCATAGACTCACGCTGGAACTGGTCCGGCGCCGATGTCCCAATACAAGCCGGCCATGAGGGCCGCCGCTTCGGTCATGACCGGCATCAGGATATGTTCGTCCGGGGCATGTTGAGAGCAGCCCGCGTAGGAGTGCGGCACCCAGATCGTCGGTAGCCCGAGGACATCCTGGAACACATCGTTCGGAATGCCACCCCCGGTCGAGGGGATAACCGCCGGCGATACGCCCGGCAGCGTGGTCTCAAACGAGCGCCGTGTGAACTGCGCCCAAGGATGATCCGTGTCCGTCCGTGTCGCCGGGAAGCGGCCGACGTCATGACATTCTTCTACGGCAACCATCTGGAAACCGTTTAGATCAAGATGGCGACGCAGCGACGGCAAGACGTCTTCGACTTTGGTGCCGACGACAAAACGCAGTTGGCAACGGGCAGATGCCTTACCTGCAATTGCGTTGACCGGAGCTTCGGGCCGCCCCGAGGTCATGGCGAGGACGGCAAACGAGTTCCAGGCGAACACCTTCTCGGGGCCTGACAGATGCGGCTCGCCCCACCAGGTGTCGATGGCGGGCCCCTCAGGTCCCGCGTCAATCTCGACGTCTTTGAGGGCCTCGCGCGTCGCGTCCGAAATCGGCCCAGGTAACCAGGCCCGAATACGCAGGGCGCCGCGCGGCCCGACGATGGAGGCAATGGCGTGGCTCAGGATGGCGGCAGGATCAGCAATCAGGCCGCCCCAGTTGCCGGAGTGGTGTGCCCCCTCGCGCAGCTCACAGGTCATATCGAAGGTGATGCCGCCCCGGTTGCCGAGCACGATGGTCGGTCGCTCTTTTTTAACCCGCGGCCCGTCAGAGGCGATGAATACAGTGGCGGCGAAGTCGGCCTTGTTCTCGGTCACGCACTGATTGATTCCAGCCGAGCCCGCCTCTTCACAGGTCTCAATCAGATACTTGGCATTGAAGCCAAGTTTGCCGCCGCGCTCAGCCAGGACTGCGGCCATGGCGCCCATATTGATCGTATGCTGACATTTATTGTCAGCGGTGCCGCGGCCATAGAGGCGATCGCCGTCACGCGCCGTAACCCAGGGGCCCTTGCCCTTGGTCCACAACGCGTCCTGCCCACGAATGACATCGCCATGGCCATAGCCAAGAACCGTCGGCAACTTGGGATCTTCGATCCGTGACGCCAGGATCAGCGGTCCTTTCTGCGGCACGGGATTGTTGTAGATCTTGCAGGTAAACCCGAGTCTCTCAAACGACGGTTTTATCTCGTCGCGCACATACCGTTCAAGCTCCGGAAGGCTCTCTGGCAGTGCTTGGCTCTCGGTGCGAATGGCCACGCGGCGGGCAAGATCTGTTTCGAACGACCCACCGTCGACGTAAGCACGTGCCCGCGCCAATGCGCCGTCTCGGTTCGGCGAAGTTGGGGTCGGCATCGGCGGCTCTCCTGGCGCGATTCGCTTTTCGTTGAACGTGCACGCGAGAGCGAGCAGGCGCAAGCGTCACGAAGTTCCGTTGCACGACGCAGCTCAAGAGACGTTTGCGGTGTTTTTCTGCCGGCGCTCCGGCGGGCGGGTTTCCGCCAGCCGGAGCTTCGTGAAATGATCACCAGGCTGGCATCAGCTGGCTGGCTTCAACACTGATGACCAGCGCTTGACTTCGGTTTCAACCAACGTCTGAAGGGCAGCCGGTGTTCGGCCGGCCTTGTCTGGGATGACCGAGCCAAGTTCAAGCAGGCGCTTGCGTGTGGCTTCATCGTCGAGTGCCTTATCGAGGGCACCGACCAGCTTGTCGTGCAAGTCTTTCGGCAGGTCCTTCGGCGCAAACAAGGCGTTCCAGGCCGACACTTCGAATTGCGGCAGGCCGCCTTCAGCGGTGGTCGGGACGCTCTTGAGCACGGGTGAGCGCTCCTTGGTTGCAATACCCATGGCTTTGATGTTGCCACCCTCAACCTGTGACACGAGGTTGACGATCTGATCGCAACCATAATCGACCTGACCGCCGACGAGGTCGTTCAAGGCTGGTGCTGTACCGCGATAAGCAATCCGGTTGCTGGTGGTGCCGATGATTGACTGGAGCAGTGTGCAGGTCGTGTGTGACACGGAACCGACGCCTGCGTGGGCTTCGTTCACCTTGTCACCGTTGGCTTTCAAGTGGGCCACGAACTCCGCCAGATTGTTGGCCGGAAACGCTTTCTTCGTGACGATCACAATCGGCGTACCAGCGGCAAGCCCGATGGGTGTGAAGCTTTTGGCAGGATCATATTTGAGCGCTGGATACAGCGCTGGCGCTGCACCGTGCGTGCCCATGTGACCCATCATGATCGTGTAGCCGTCTGCCGGTGCAGTTGCGCCACGTGTGATGCCCGTCGTTCCGCCGGCACCAGCCACGTTTTCAACGATGATCGGCTGGCCGAGTGTCTTCGTCATGTTTTCAGCGACGATGCGGGCAATGATGTCCGTCGGTCCGCCCGCCGCAAACGGCACAATTAGCGTGATCTGTTTTGTCGGGTAGGCCTGAGCGAGCACAGATGTCGCGGAAGCAGCGGCGAGTGCCACCGCGCCAAGTAAAACATGGAGCTTCATGGGTGTTTCCTATAACTGGCTGTCTGAAGGCGACGAGGTTTATAACTGGGTTTCTATTCACGCCAACCAGCGCTTGCGCCGCTTGTAACTTTTTACGTCGCGAAAACTCTTTCGGCTGGTGCCTGCCGCGCCGAGGTAGAACTCTTTGACATCTTCATTTTCGCGCAGGGACTTGGCGTCGCCTTCCATAACGATGCGGCCCGTTTCCAAAATGTAACCGTGTGTCGCATAGCGCAGCGCGACGTTGGTGTTCTGCTCGGCGAGCAGGAAGGACACGCCCTCTTTAGAGTTGATGTCTTTCACGATCTCGAAGATCTGCTCAACGATCTGCGGCGCGAGGCCCATCGACGGTTCGTCGAGCAACACCATGGTCGGTTTGGCCATCAGCGCCCGCCCGATGGCGCACATTTGCTGCTCACCGCCGGACGTGTAACCGGCCTGCGAATTGCGGCGCTCTTTGAGGCGCGGGAAATAGGCGTAGACTTTTTCCAGCGAGGCGTTTTCCTCACGGCTCGGGCGCGTAAAGGCGCCTGTGCGGAGGTTTTCCTCAATGGTGAGGTGGCCGAAGCAGTGGCGGCCCTCCATCACCTGAATGCAACCGCGCTTGACCAAGTCATCGGTCGTTAACGTATCGATACGCTCACCCTTGAACTCAACCGTACCTTTCGTCACCTCGCCACGCTCGGCCTTGATCAGGTTCGAGATCGCTTTCAGGGTCGTCGACTTGCCCGCGCCGTTTGCACCGAGGATAGCAACAATGCCACGCTCCGGCACGTCGATCGAAACGCCCTTTAACACTAGAATCACGTGATCGTAGATTGCCTCGATGTTCTTCACCGAGAGGATCGATTTGGCAGGTGCTGTTGGCGGCTGGGAAGTCAGGGCGGACATTGTTTTTCTCGGGCAGTTAGGAACAGGCAGCCGACGGCGGGGAGCTGTCAACGGGCAATACTGCTGCCCGCCGCCAGCTCCCCGCCGCCCGAGCAATCACTCTTTCGAGCAGTCGCG
>JANNXS010000046.1:0-11525 GCA_031409695.1 Hyphomicrobiaceae bacterium | reverse complement strand
ATGATACTGTCGATCGAGAACACGATATCGAGCACTAGAATCTGACCGATGGCAGCGGTGAAACCGAGATTGGCACTCGATGCGGCTGGCGCGAACATGTCGCCCTCGGCCGGCGGATCAACCTTATGATGGATTTCTTTGGTTGCCTTCCAAACCAGGAACACGCCGCCAGCGATCAAGATCATATCGCGCCATGAAAAGCCTTTGCCGAAAACGCTGAAAACAGGCGCAGTCAGCTTGACGATGACCGCAATCGTGCCGAGCAGCAGGAGGCGCAGGATGAGAGCCGCTCCGATACCGATCCGGCGAGCGCGCTCGCGCTGATGTTCGGGCAAGCGATTGGTGAGGATGGCAATGAAGATGAGGTTGTCGATCCCAAGCACGACCTCCATCGCGATAAGCGACAGCAGAGCGACCCAGGCGGCCGGTTCCGCGGCAAGAGCGAGAAGACTATCCATTATACCTCTCTGGCGTCCCCGCTCATCGGCGACTGGTCCCCATTCTACTCGGTAGCGGGCGAACAACAAGTCTCGGCTTAAGCGCTGCGGCGTCGCTGGCCGTGGGCCCAGCCTACTCGGCAATAAAAGGGGGGGCTGCGAAGTCGCCAAACATTCCGGTTCGCGGAATAGTTCGCGGTCAATTTAATTTTGCAATCACATCGCCATTCCAGCGACGGCGCAGCGCCAATAGCGCCAGCACGGCGCCCGCGGCCAGCCCCGCCATTGGCAGATAGGCGAGCCCGCCAAAACGTGTGTAAGAATAGCCAGCGAGCCAAGCGGCGAAGGCCATAAAGAGGCCGCCTGTCACCAGCGCATACAGACCCTGGGCGGTTCCGCTCTGCTCAGGTGGCACCGCGCGCGTCAGAAACTGAATAGCGCCGAGATGCAGGGCGCCGTAGGTAAGGCCATGCAGCGCCTGAAGCGGGACCAATAATGCGAGCGGTGGGTCGAACGCCATCACGGTCCAGCGGAACGCGGCAGCAAGCGCGCCGGCCAGCATAAGCGCGATCGGCGAGAACCGCTTAAGGTGCGTCGAGCCCCAGATGAAAATGCCGACCTCAACCAACACGCTAACGGCCCAGAGCGCCCCACACCAACCGTTCGAGAGGCCAAGCGACTGCCAATGAATCACGCCGAATATGTAAAGTGTTGCATGCGCTGATTGAGCCAATCCCGTCGCGAGCAGAAACAGCAAAAACACTGGTGTCCGTACGAGAGCTGACGTCTCGGCCAAGCCAATGCGTCGCCCCTGGGCGACCCTGTCCTGAAGCCGGGGTTGCAGATGACCGACAAGCGCCGTCACCAACGCGCCCACAACGAGATACCAAATGATCGTTTCTATGCCGCGCCAATCGACCAGCCAACCACCCGCAAGGCTGGCGGCGATGAACGCGATCGATCCCCACACGCGGACGCGGCCATAGTCGACGCCGTGCGCTCGCACCGAGGACACCGCGATCGCCTCGATAAGTGGCGTAATGCCCGCGGCAGCGATGGCAATCAGGACCTGCGCCAGCATCGCCGAGCGAAACGTCGTGCTGGCCGATTGGAGCAACCAGGCGGCGGCCCAGGCCCAGCCGCACACGATCAGAATGCGACGGTGCGACCGCGTCATGTCGGCCGCCAGCGAGATCAGCGGCCCCGCGATCATGCGAACCAGCGGCGTAACGGCGGCGATGGCAGCAATCTCCGCAATACTGAGACCGTTGGACGCGAACCACAGGTTCAGATATGGCATCGCCGCGCCAAAAACCGTGAACACGGCGGCAAAGTAAATGCCGACCCTGAGCGCGATGCCCGATGTCTGGCTGGTGCGAAGGGCGGCTATCTCAGACATGACGCTTCATAGCCCTAAAAGTGCGGCGCTGAAACTGGGGGTCACAACCTTCTCAGGGAGCGCACCAGTGCGCCACGAAGAACAAAACAAATAGGTGACGCTTAGTTCATGCCGACCCGGCTCGGCCCGGTCCACCACACACTGTCCACCACACACGTGACGCAAAGCGACGCCTGTGGCATAGGACGCGCCTCGACCCTCCGTTCGCGCGACGTTCTCACATGAAGTTCACACTCGACTGGCTCAAGGAGCACCTCGACACGTCGGCGACGGTCGAGGACATCCAACGCATGCTCGACCAGATCGGGCTTGAGGTCGAAGGCATCGATGACCCAGCGGCGGCTTTATCGAAGTTTACCATCGCCCGCGTTCTTGAGGCCAAACGCCACCCGAACGCCGATAAGTTGCAGGTACTAAAAGTGGAGATCGAGCCCGGCAAGCCTGCGCTCGAAGTCGTGTGCGGCGCACCCAATGCAAAAGCGGGCCTCGTTGGCGTGTTCGCACCGCTTGGGGCCTACATTCCTGGCACCGGGCTGACGTTGGAGGCCAAACCCGTGCGCGGCGTCGTGTCGAATGGCATGATGCTGTCCGAGCGCGAGATGCAGCTGTCGGAGGATCACAACGGCATCGTTGAAATGTCAGCCGATATGGGCCAGCATGTCGGCCAGCGATATGTCGATGTGCTCGGACTTTCCAACGTGGTCATCGAAGTCAAGCTGACCCCGAACCGTCCGGATTGTACGGGCGTCCGCGGCATCGCACGGGATCTGGCCGCCGCCGGTCTCGGCACGCTCAAACCCGAGAAGCCGCTGAAAGCCGTTGAAGGCCGCGATCCGATCGCTGTCGATATCGAGTTGCGTTTCAAACCGGACGATGCGCACCACTGCCCTGTGTTTGCAGGCCGGACGCTGAAAGGCATCAAAAACGGCGCGTCGCCCGCCTGGATGCAGAAGCGCCTGAAAGCCATCGGCTCTCGCCCTATCAACGCGGCGGTTGATATCACCAACTATATCATGATCGACCGCGGCCGGCCGCTGCACGCCTACGACGCCGATAAACTCAAAGGTGTCATTCACGCCCGCATGGCCAAAAAGGGTGAGACGGTCAAGGCGCTGAACGGCAAGACGTATGAACTCGACGAGAGCATGTGCGTCATCGCCGATGACACAGGCGCGCACGACATCGGCGGCATCATGGGGTCCGACGCAACGGGTTGCGACGAGAACACGACAAACGTCCTGATCGAATGCGCTTATTTCAACCCGCTCGGTATCGCGACCACCGGCCGCAAACTCGGCATCACCTCGGACGCGCGGTATCGTTTTGAGCGGGGTGTCGATCCAGGCTTCATCGAGCTGGGCCTCAATCTCGCAACCTCGATGATGATGGAGATCTGCGGCGGCACACCGTCGAAAAAGAAAGTCGCGGGCGCCGCGCCAATCAAGGCACACGTTGTCGCCTTTGATTTTGGTCGCGTCGAGAAGTTGATGGGGCTCAAGTTGCCCGAAGCCGACATGCGCAAAACCCTCGAAACACTTGGTTTCAAAATTGATGGCACGGGTTCGGCCGTTCGGGTCCATGTCCCGTCCTGGCGCCACGACGTCAGCGGTGCCGCAGATCTGATTGAAGAGATCGCGCGCATGGCTGGCCTTCAATCGATTCCATCAGTGCCGCTTCCGCGCATGGGTGGCGTGACCAAATCGACGCTCACGGATGGCCAACGCAAGGTCCGCCGCGCCCGTCGGACGCTGGCTGCACGCGGTATGGTGGAAGCCATCACCTGGAGCTTCGTAAAGGGCGGCGAGGCTCAATTTTTTGGCGGTGGCGGCGACGCGCTTGAACTCGCCAATCCCATATCGTCTGAAATGACGACCATGCGCCCGAGCCTACTCGCGGGCTTGCTGGCCGCAACGATGCGCAACCGCAACCGCGGCTTTACGGACATCGCCGTGTTCGAAGTCGGCCAGGCCTATCGCGGCGACAAGCCGACCGAGCAGGTTATGATCGCTGGTGGCGTCCGCGCTGGAGCAGCTCAAATGATTGGCCTGGGCCGCCATTGGCAACAAGACGCGGACGCTGCTGATGTGTTTGACGTCAAGAGTGATTGTCTCGCCGTGTTGGCCGCCTGTGGCTTTGACCCAAGCAAGGCCCAGATCACGCGCGATGCGCCTGCCTGGTATCACCCCGGACGTTCTGGTGTGCTGCGCCTCGGTCCGAAAACCGTCTTGGCCCACTTCGGTGAACTACACCCCGATGCGTTAAAGCTCGCCGATGTGGCTGCACCCGCGAGCGCGTTTGAAGTGTTTCTCGATGCGCTGCCAGCGGAAAAGAAAAAGACCACGAAAGCGAAGCCGCCGCTTGCAGCTCTCGACTTGCTGACGGTAACGCGTGATTTTGCGTTCATTCTCGATGCCAAGGTGAATGCGAGCGATGTGCTCAAGGCCGCAGGCGCAGCCGACAAGGTTCTGATCCGGGAGGTTGGTGTGTTCGATCTCTATGAGGGCACGAACTTGGGCGAGGGCAAGAAGTCCCTCGCCATCCAAGTCACGCTGCAGCCAAAGGATCGTGCATTGACCGACGATGAAATCACAGCGGTCGCGGCCAAGGTCATTGCTGAGGTGAAAAAGGCAACCGGCGGCGAGATTCGTGGCTGATCGGGTGTCCGCCATCTGGACCGAGTACCGCGCCCTCCTAAAACAGCAACAGCCCGGCTCCCTCACCGGATCTCTCACGAGATCTCTTGAAGGGCCGGGCCGGTGCCATGTGTGCGGCAAAACTCTGGACCAGAAAAACACGAGACAATAGCGGTGCCATGCGAAACGATGGGGGCGTGCTGCTGTCAGAGCTGATCGGAACCTGCCACTCTTGGGGTTAGACCATGCCGTGAGACATGGAACGCGCAACCGAGATCTGTGTAGCCCACAACACCTTAAGGCCGCGTAAAAGTCTGTGTCATTCTTGGGGCGCGATCCGACACGCCTGCGGCGAGCCGGCCGGAACGCGCGATAGCTTGAGGCGCGATCCGACACGCCTGCGGCGAGCCGCTCAATCGTCCGCGCCTTTGCGGCGCTGTTTGCGATCCTCATCATCGACGTGACGCAGGTCGGCGTCGAACACGAGGCGCTGTTCCCCCGCAAGCGCAATGAAACGTTTTCCGCGCGCGCGCCCGATCAGCGTTAGGCCTGCTTTCTTTGCAAGATCGACACCCCAGGCCGTGAACCCCGAGCGCGACACGAGAATCGGAATGCCCATCTTCACGGTTTTAATAACCATCTCGGACGTGAGCCGTCCGGTCGTATAAAAAATCTTATCCGCGGCACTGACCTTATTGAGCAGCATGTAGCCCGCGATTTTGTCGACGGCGTTATGGCGGCCGACGTCTTCCATATAGACCAGCGGCCGGTCCTCGGCACACAGGACGCAGCCATGGATTGCTCCGGCCTTCAGGTACAGCGACGGCTCCATGTTGATCTTTTTCGTCAGCGCGTAGAGCCATGATGTCTTGAGCCGGACATCGTTGCTGAGCGTGATGGTCCCGAGGGCCTCCATCAGATCGCCGAACACGGTTCCCTGGGCACAGCCCGACGTCAGCACCTTTTTCTTCAGTTTATCTTCAAAATCGGTCTGCCGCTTGGTGCGCACGACAATGGTGCGGATGTCGTCCTCGTAGTCGATGCCCGTGATCTCATCATCCAAAGTCAGCATATTCTGGTTCAACAGATAGCCAACGGCGAGCAAGTCTGGATGATCGCCGATCGTCATCAAGGTGACGATCTCTCGCGCGTTGAGAAAGAGTGTCAACGGCCGCTCTTGCACGACAACCGTCTCAACGTGTCGGCCTTCGTGATCGATGCCGCTCACGGTCTCATAGAGACTGGCATCATTGATCGGCGGGCGAACTGTGAATTCGGCAAGCGGTAACGACATGGCGGGCCTCGCGCGGCTTTCGCACTGGGCCTATCACCGTTACGTCAGGAGGCGAAGCCTTCGGAGCGCACTTGAGGCGCTTAGGGCAGGCCAAGCAAGGCCCAAGGTTGGACCAAACCGGCCTGCCCACGGCGGGCTTATTGCGGCAGGATGGCGATATCCGAGATCTTGCCAGAGATGCCTTCAATGGCGCCAACCCCTGAGAGTTTGCCGGTCGCCAGATCAATCGAGGACAACACACCGTTGTTCAGCAACCATCCCGCGCTCATGCCCTTGCAATCCGTGTAGACGTCGAAGGCCACTGGACCTTGCAGCGTCGCGCCAAGGGCACCGATCGTCGTCAGAATGCCGTCGTTTGGTGGCGCCTGTTTCACCAGAGACATGGTCGCCATGTCGATGTTGTAGAGCGCGGTTTCCTTCACGCCGGCGCAGCTGTTGGAATAGCCGCCGGCCTGCACGTTCGGCATCTTGCCTTTGGTCGGCTCGGTCTCGGCGTACTTGAGGGCGCCATCGACCGTTGCCTTGCCGTCATCGACATTGACGCGCAGGCTTGTACCCGTCGATGTCAAAATGCGCATGCGATCGGCGACTGGATTGAAGTCGATTGTGATGGTGGCGTCTGCCGGCAGTTTCTCCGAAAGCGCGCTCTTCTTTTCCCACTTACCCGTCTTGGCGTCGATGGTGACGATGTCGCCCGACGGCGTGACGCCATAGAGCATGCCATTGGAAGGGCGCACGTCAATGCCAACCAGCGAAGCGCTGGCGTCGAGCTTCACTGTGTTGGTGACGCGCTTCGTTGCGGTGTCGATCACAACAAGAGAGTTGCCGTCCTTCAGTCCGACGACCGTTGCCGCGAAAGCGGGGGCAGCAAAACCGCCAATTGAAAGCGCGGCGGCAAGCGCCGTCATGTGTGTCAGTTTCATGATGGAATGTCCCGTTCCGTTCTCATTGCTCCGGTATCGAAGCCGGCAGAGATACGGTTAGGTTTGGGCAGAGTTTCACGATTGACTGACAAATCACAGCTCAGCCTCAAACTGCACCGACTTGCGCCCTCTCAATTTACCCAGAGACACCCGGAATGACGGGGCGCTTCATCAGAAAAGTTGCAGCTGCGAGAATCACGAACAACACGGTCAACACCCAAAAGACATCGGCAAAGCCCATGACTAGACCCTGGCGATGGACAATCCCGTTGAGCGTCTTCAGCGCCATGGCCGGCGCGTCGCTGCCCTGGGAGGCAAAACGGCGCGTCAACTCAGCCAAGGTCTCGGTGAGTGGTCCGTGTGCCGAGGTCGCGCGCTCATGCAGCCGCGCAAGATGCAAGTCCGTGCGCGCATTGAGCAGGCTGGTCAGCACCGCAAGGCCAACAGCCCCTCCAAGAATACGCACTAGATTATACAACGCCGCGCCTCCCTTGAGCAGATCTTGCGGCAACGAGCCCATGCTCATGTTGTTGATTGGCAACATCGCCATCATGAGGCCCGCGCCCCGGAAAAGTTGCGGCACGAGCAACTCCCAGAAATCCCAGTCGCGGGTCAAGCCCGTCATCAACCAAGTGCCAAACCCAAACGATGCCAAGCCGATCGCCATCATCAGCCTGGGGTCCATGACCGTGATCAATCGGCTGTTGATTGGCGCAATGATGAACATTGCCGCCCCCGTGACGAACAGGGTCTCACCGATGGTAACAGCGTTGTGGCCGCGCACGTTGCTGAGGTAGAGCGGGAAAAGATAGGTCAGGCCGAACAAGCCAATCCCGACAACAAACGAAAACACCGTTCCAAGCGCAAAGTTTCGATGTCTGAAGGCTCGAAAATCGACGATCGGCTCGCGCGCGACCTTCACGCGCCAGGCAAATACGCAGCCGGCCGAGACCGAAACAAGAGCGCACCACGTCACATGATCATCATCAAACCAACGTTGGCGCGGCCCTTCCTCCAGCACGAATTCGAAGCAGCCGAGGCAGAGCGCCATGGCGATCATGCCAACCCAGTCGAGCTTCTTCAGCAACGCGAAATCCGGTTTATCGAAGTTGATGCGCTGCAGCGCGACAACCGTAATGATGATGCCGGGAACGATATTGATGAAAAACAGCCAGCGCCAGGAGAGCAGCTCTGTTACATAGCCACCAACGCTTGGACCGATGGTCGGCGCTGTCGTTATGATGAGGGCAATCATTGGCGATATGATGCGCTGCTTTGAGCGCGGAAACAGCACCCAGGACATCGCGAACACGGTCGGCACCATGGCGCCACCAAGAAAGCCCTGCGCCGCACGCCAGAAAATCATCTCGGTGATCGATGTCGCAAGGCCACACATCAAGCTTGCGAAGGTAAAGCCGGCAGCCGAAAGTGCGAACAGGTAGCGCGTGCCAAGGGCGCGGGAGAAAAACCCCGTGAGTGGGATCATGATCACTTCGGCGATCAGATAGGCGGTCTGCACCCAAATGACTTCATCCTTGCTCGCCGATAGCCCCGCGCGGATCTCTGCCATGGATGCCGAGACGATCTGAATATCCAGGATCGCCATGAACATGCCGAACACCAGGCAGATAAACGTCAGCAGATTGGCGATGTCGATGCGCTCACTGGCAAGCGCATCGGAGGCGACAACTGATGTCATGTCACCGTCCCATTCCGGAATGCTGCAGAGTACTGGATCCCAGACTACAGAAATGCCAGCCTACCGAATACTCGACGTTGCGCGCGCCGGAGACGCCGAGGCCGGTGGCGCAACCGAGATTCCGGGCGCGTCCGGCGTACCGGGCGTACGCGTATCAACGGCGACGACAACGCTCATGCCGGGCCTCAAAGTGGCCCGCGCGATAACCTCCGGAGGTAGTGCGATCCGAACCGCTATGCGTTGCACAATTTTCGTGAAGTTTCCGGTCGCATTGTCTGGCGGCAGCAGGGAAAACACGGCGCCCGATGCCGGCGACATGCTCAGGATATGACCTTCGAACTGCTCCCCCGCGTGGGCATCGACGGTGACGCGCACAACGTGGCCGACCTTCAGGCGGGCGAGCTGGGTCTCCTTGAAGTTCGCTTCTATAAAAATAGCGTGCATGGGCACAAGGCTCGCCAGCCGCTGCGTCGGTTGCACGTAATCACCGACCTGCATGCCACGATTGCCGAGGATGCCGTCGATGGGTGCACGGATCTCGGTAAAAGACAGGTCGCGTTCGGCTTTGGCAACCCCAATCTCCGCTAAACGGATCATGGTCTCGGCTTCCGTCTGTTGCGCGACCAGAACGGTGGTGTTCGCCACCGCATTGGCAATCGCCGCGGAAGCTGCAGACACAGCGGCTTTAGCCTGCAAATCGGCCGCTTCGGCGCTATCGAGAGCTGCGGCTGAGTTGATCTTGCGCGCTGCAAGTTCGGTCTGCCGTCTCAAGTCGAGGGCGGCGCGGGCCGCCAAGGCGTTGGCCGCGTTGGCTTGGGCTTCGGCATGCGCAACGAGCGCGCGCTGTGCTTCCACTTGGCGTCCGATCCGGGCAACGACCGCACGCTGTGTCTCGAGTTGAATTTGCGCCGTCCCGAGCGCGAGCTTGTAGTCCCCTGCATCGATCCGTGCGATGAGATCGCCGCTTTTGACGCTTGCATGGTCAGGGATCAGGATTTCGACGACGTAGCCCGAGACCTTTGGCGATAGGTTTGCGGCCCGCGTTGCGATGTAAGCGTCATCGGTGGTCACCATGAAGCGACCGACGTGCCACCACTGCTCGCCAAGTGGAACCCCAACAAAAACCGCAGCCGCGAGCGACAAGATAGCAATCAAAAGCGAGAAAACACGCTTCCCGCGCCGGACTCTTGGAACGGCTACGCGATCCTTTCCCGGAGCATTGTCCAGCATTCAAATACGCCCGGCGCGCCAATCCGCGCCTCCCATTTCGTCGAGATCGTTTAAAGCACGGCTGTCTGGACGTTCCAACCCCGGCTTGTTCCAATACGCGCAGAGCGGGTGCACAGGTGCCATGCTGAAAGAACGGCTGGTCCGTCAAGGCAAAGCGCGACGCTGTTCGCTGACTAAGGCGATGTCGCCTTGACGGCCATCGCGCAAAAACCATGCCATCGGACAACAGAGCGGCATGAGAAGCGGCTTGCACCCACTTCAAGCGCGCGCTCGGGCCATGACCTCGCCAACCAGCTTCGGCATGTTGGCCGCCGCTGGACGCATGGCCTGACGGCTGCGTTGTAGGAGCGCCATTTTCTCCGTGTCCTCGGGTTTAACGCTCCGCATCAGCGCCGTCATGGGATCAAGCCGACACTTCAGGATCCACGCCATCAACGCCGGATCCTGCGACCAGCGGCTTTGGTTGGTCATGCTCGCGGCCATCATGATCAACCAGTCCTCAGCGGCACGCGGCGTTGGCACGGGCTGGGCCAAGGCGTTCTTGGCCGCATCGTCCGGATAGGTCGCCTCGATATGGCCGATCAGGGCTGCGCTGAATGTCGGCGCGAATGATTTCAGCATCTGCAACGCAATGCGGTTGCCCTGAAACACCGGCTCCGGTTTGCGATGGGCAAAGCCCGCCGCTGAACAGTCTACATACAGTGTGTCTGGTTCACCCGAGATCTCACCCTTGGCGAGGATCAGCCGATTTGCCTCGACGCGCTTCAGGCGGCCAAGGCGCACAATGTCCGTGATGCGCTGCAACTGGGCCAGTTCTGGTCGCGAAATCGTTGCACCGTGAAACATGGTCGGCTGGACGCCGCTGTCAAGGCGCAGCAGACCACCACATGCTTCCAACCGGACGAACAGATCCGCTACGTCCGTTGCCTGCCCCATGGCTTCCATCTGACCAGCAACGTTACCAACAGTTGCGGCGAAATCATCAGCCACAAACTGAGCCGCGGCACGATCGATCCACCAAGCGTCACGCGGCATGATCCAACGGATGCGGTCATGTGCGACGCCCTGGTCGAGCAACCAGAGCACGGCATCCATCCCGGTCTTACCGGAACCGACAACGCAGAATTTGGCCGGGCTATGCTTCACCCGACCGAGGTCCGAACTTGGAATACAAGCAACGCCCTCCGCCAGGTCGTAAGGTCGCTTGTGTGTTGCCGGGACCGTCGTACCGGAGATCGTTGCGTCAACCGTTTTTCCAGTGACGATTTTCTCGGTCTTGCCGGTCAACAAGGATGTGATCGTCCCATCTGCGTAACGGCTCATGGGACGATAGCTGACGCGACCGGACGGCAAGAGGTGCTGCTCCATGGTCTTTTGATAATGGTCGAGGATCTCAGGCGCCGTCGCCTGGTGCAACAAGCCGGCATTGAACCCTGAGCGCTGTCGGCTGAAATCTCCAAGCGGCCGCGAGTGCACGCCATAAAAGTGCGAGGGATGATGCAGGCGCACGAACGGATAGGCGTCGTTCCAGTGGCCGCCAGGGCTGTTACGTTCATCGACGATCGTGACCGTTGCCTGGCTTTCCGCGACCAGCACATCGGCGAAACCAATGCCAACGGCGCCAGCACCAATGATGAGGTAGTCCGTTTCAAGTGTCGTCATCTGGAGCTCCGTTTCTGTCCCAGACATGTCGCATACGACAATCGCTTAGCTCAGATCCACTTTCACGGTTGCCGATTGTCGACAATCGGCAACCGTGGTAACGAGCTGGATGTCGCTCTTAGAACCAATCTCCCGAAAGTCGGCCGAAAGCCTTGCTTTGGAACGCCTTCGTGAGGCGATTCTGGCAGGAACTTTGGTGGCAGGCGCGCGGCTGACGGAAGCCACGCTCGCCGATCAACTCGCAACCT
>JANNXS010000045.1:0-2062 GCA_031409695.1 Hyphomicrobiaceae bacterium | reverse complement strand
CTGCCACAAGTGATGGCACGGTTCATCGGGTTCTCGGCGTACCAGCTCGACTCCAATTTGCGCAACTCCACGTTCGTCGGCATCGTCGGTGGTGGCGGCATCGGTGCGACGTTGTTTACGGCATTCCAGCGCTTCGACTATGATTTCGTGCTGACGATTATCCTGGCGATCATTGCCATGGTGATGGTGGGCGAATTGTTCTCCAACCTGATGCGGCGGCTGTACCAATGAGTGCACCAGCGCTGCCGCCAACCGATATTCTACCGAACGGAACTGCCGGCCAGGAAATGCGCCGCTGGCAGCGCTTTACGCCAGCGGAGCGGATTGGCCGTTTCGCGTTTATGCTGCTGTTGGCAGTGGCCTTTGCATGGTCGTTGCGCACAATCGAGGTCATTCCCGAGTTCCTGGCCGATGCTCCGGCCCAAACCGCCGATCTATTCCGCCGTATGTGGCCGATCGATTGGAAGTGGTTTGCGACCGGCGTTAAGGACGCCCTGATCACGACGCTCAATATGGCGACCCTCGGCACCATCCTGGCGTTTGCGATGGCAACACCAGTGGCGCTTTTGGTCGCCCGCAATGTGACGGGAAGTGTCATCCTCAATAACATCGGCCGCTTTATTTTGATCGCAACGCGGTCGGTCCATTCGCTCGTATGGGCGCTGCTATTCACAGCGATCTTTGGGCCGGGCGCGTTGGCCGGTGTTTTGGCAATCGCCGTCCACTCGATCGGCTTCACCGGTAAGTTCCTGTCGGAGGCCATAGAGGAAGCCAAGGCTGGACCGATTGAAGCGTTGACGGCGGCTGGCGCACCCTGGACGTCGAAGATGCTCAAAGGCTTCTGGCCCCAGATCCAGCCAGCGTTTCTGGCCCTCGCCCTGTTTCGTTGGGACATTAACGTGCGGGAGAGCGCGGTGCTGGGCCTCGTCGGTGCCGGCGGTCTCGGTGTGGCGCTCGATACAGCGCTAAACAATCTCTACTGGGATCAGGTTGGTTTGGTGCTGTTCGTGATTTTCACGGTTGTTGTCATCACCGAGATTGTCACTGCAACCTTGCGGTCGCGCATCATCTGAACCAAGTGTCAAACTGCGCCTTTCAAGGCTGCGCGTGCCGTCCTATGTTCCGGCCGAACCAAATTGCGACAATCGGTCAAGGCGCTCCTCAGTATGGCAATCGTGTTTCCATTTTCGGCCATCGTCGGCCAAGACGAAATGAAGCTCGCGTTGATGATCGCGGCTGTCGATCCGACGGTCGGCGGTGTGCTTGTGTTCGGCGATCGCGGCACGGGTAAATCAACTGCCGTGCGGGCGTTGGCCGACCTGCTGCCGCCGATGAAAGCTGTTGTCGGCTGCCGTTACAATTGCGATCCAACGAGCGGCGCACAGTGTGAGGACTGTCGGGCCCGCAAGGGCAAAGCAGCCAAGACACAAATCATACCTGTGCCGGTCGTCGATATGCCACTCGGCGCAACCGAGGATCGGGTCGTTGGTGCACTCGATTTGGAGCGCGCGTTGGCCCAGGGGATCAAAGCGTTCGAGCCGGGGTTGTTGGCCCGTGCCAATCGCGGGTTTCTCTACATCGACGAGGTCAACTTGCTTGAAGATCACCTCGTTGACTTGCTGATCGACGTAGCAGCGTCCGGTGAAAACGTGGTCGAGCGCGAAGGCCTGAGCGTGCGTCATCCAGCCCGCTTCGTCCTTGTCGGCAGCGGCAACCCTGAAGAGGGCGAATTGCGACCGCAGTTACTCGATCGGTTCGGCCTATCGGTGGAAGTGAAAACACCGACCGACCTCAAGCTGCGCATCGAAGTCGTGAAACGACGCGACAGTTTCGAGCGTGACCGCGCTGGCTTCATCGAAACGTGGAAGCCACAGGACGAGAAAATACGCGCGCAAATCATCGCTGGTCGCAAGCGGTTGACCGATGTGGTGGTGCCAGAGGGCTTCCTCGAAAAGGTGGCCGAGTTGTGCATGAAGCTTGGCACCGATGGATTGCGCGGTGAGCTGACGCTGCTGCGCGCTGCGCGTGCTTTGGCGAGCCTGGATGGGGCCAAGGCGGTGAC
>JANNXS010000044.1:0-4773 GCA_031409695.1 Hyphomicrobiaceae bacterium | reverse complement strand
AGATGCTGCCAGCGTTGATACAGCGACGGCCCGAGCTGATCGAGCTTGTCGCCCTTGCGCAAATCGAGCGGGAGAATCGTCGCCGTTGCGCCGAGCTTGACGATCTCGTCGTCGAGTTCCTCGAGCGCGCCAGTCGTGCGTCCCGAAATAATGACATGTGCACCCTCACGTGCCAGCGCCAAGCTGATCGCCCAGCCAAGCCCGCGCGAGGCACCTGTTACGAGGGCAATTTTTCCAGAGAGACGTTTGTCAGGTGCGGTCATTGAACTCGACTGAATACATCGAAAACTGTTAACCCACTTCCGCGAGCAGAGACAACTGACGTGGCGCGGTGGTGCCGTTCTTGTCTGTCAAGTTGGTCGGGTATTCGCCGGTGAAGCAATGATCGGTGAATTGCGGGTTTCGCGCATCGCGCGCGTCAAAGCCAACTGAGCGGTAGATGCCATCGACTGACAGGAAGTGCAGGCTATCTGCACCCATGAAGCGGCGCATTTCTTCCAGCGACATGTTGGCGGCGAGCAGCTTCGCCTTGTCGGGTGTGTCGATGCCGTAATAGTCGGAATGCGTGATGGGCGGCGATGAAATGCGCATGTGCACTTCCTTCGCGCCGGCATCGTACATCAGCTGCACGATCTTTTTCGAGGTTGTGCCGCGCACCACGCTGTCGTCGATCAGCACAATGCGTTTGCCACGGATGACGCCGCTGTTGGCCGAATGTTTGAGCTTCACTCCCAAATCGCGAATGCGTTGCGAAGGTTCAATGAAGGTGCGGCCCACATAGTGATTGCGGATGATGCCCAATTCAAACGGCAAGCCCGATTGTTGTGCAAAGCCAATGGCGCCCGGCACGCCCGAATCCGGGATCGGCACAATCACGTCCACATCGGCGGGCGATTCTTTGGCGAGTTGCACGCCCATCTGCTTGCGGATGTCATAGACCGAGCGGCCGCCAATGATGCTGTCAGGCCGGGAGAAGTAGATGTATTCGAAAATGCACGGACGCGCGGCACGTTTTGGAAACGGGCGGTGGCTCTCAAGGCCTGCCGCGGTAATCACGACCACTTCGCCGTTTTCGATCTCGCGGACAAACTCAGCGCCGACAATATCCAGCGCGCAAGTCTCAGATGCGAGCACGTACGCGCCATTCAGGCGGCCGAGCACCAGCGGACGGATGCCTACGGGATCACGCGCGGCGATCATCATGTCGTTGGTCAGGCATACAAACGCATAGGCGCCTTCAACCTGGCGGATGGCTTCCACGAAGCGCTCGACCATGCGGTGTTTGCGGGACCGCGACAGCAGATGCAGCACAACGCCGGTGTCGGACGTCCACGGAAAGATGCCGCCTGACGAAATCAATTCCTGGCGCAGCGTAATGCCGTTGGTCAGGTTGCCATTGTGCGCAATCGCAAACCCGCCGGTATCGATGTCGGCATAAAGCGGCTGCACGTTCTTGAGTGACGGCTCGCCGGTGGTCGAATAGCGGTTGTGGCCGATGGCCATGGAGCCATTGAGGCGGCCAATGACCTTGGCGTCGTTGAAGTTGTCGCCGACGAGGCCGATGCGGCGCTCGGCGTGAAATTGCGTGCCATCGTAGCTGACGATGCCGGCGCCTTCCTGGCCCCGGTGCTGGAGTGCGTGGAGACCGAGTGCCGTGATGGCGGCGGCTTCTGGGTGCCCAAAAACACCAAAGACCCCGCACTCTTCGCGGAGTCTATCGTCACCGTAGCGGGAATATCCGAAATCCCGGGGCTCAGCCCCGGTCTCTTGAGGGTCCGTCATGGCAATCTCCCGCGAGTCTGCTTACGCGAGGTGTCCTTAGCCCAACCTTCGCGGCAGAGCTACAGTTAAGACGAATTTATGACTGCAAAACCGTCACAACAGCTGTGCGAATTGCGCCCCTTGAAGTCAACATCAGCAGGGCCAAATCAACCTTCCGGCTTGGTTTCCTTGGGTGCCAGCCGCGGCAAAACGTTGTCGGTCACGAAGCCGCTGAGGGATGTCGCCGTGCCCCGAACCTGCGGCAGCGAAATGGATTTTCCGACCCATTCATAGCGCGTATCGAGATCAGGGACGAAAAAGAGAAGCCCGGCGTAAAACACCACGACGATGAGGAAACCGCGCAGTACGCCAAACAGGAAGCCCAAGACCCGGTCAATCATGCCGACTTGGCTGTCGAGAACCGCGTCTGAAATGCGCGATGTGATCAGTTCGACGATGATGAGCGCGATGAGGCCTGCGACCGCGGCAATGGCGATCTGAGCAACCTGAGGCGGCAAACCGGTCTGACGGCCCACGTCGGCTCCAAGTGCAGGCCAGCCGTTGTAAATCCAGACGCCAAAGAGTGCGCCGGCAACCCATGAAAGTATGGATAGAACCTCGCGCGACAGCCCGCGATACATGGCGAGCAGACCAGAGATGAACGCGAGTGCCAAAAGCCCTGCGTCAAGAAACGTCAGCGGACCGATCATAAACGCGGCTCTCCCAATCCAGGCACTTTTTGCCCCGCAGCGCCTTGGTATTGTTCAGTCGCATGGCCGAAGCGTGGCTGCAAGATCCTTCAAGTGCGCAATGCGGGTCAGTTCGAGGCGGCTCTGATCGCCACCCGTTTCGCCTGCCAGCGGGATAACCGCTTGAGTGAAGCCAAGTTTTTGCGCTTCTTTGAGGCGGGCGCTGGTGTGGCCCGACGCCCTCAACGCGCCGGAAAGTGAGATTTCGCCGACAAAGATCTGGTTTGGGGCGATGGGTTTGCTTTGCAGCGACGATAGAAGAGCGGCAGCGGCAGCGAGATCGGCGGCCGGTTCCTGGATTTTCATGCCGCCTGCCACATTCAAATAAACATCATGCTGGGCAAACGAAATGCCGCACCGGGCATCCAGCACGGCGAGCAGCATCGCCAGCCGGTTCGAGTCCCAGCCGACTGTCGCTCGGCGCGGCTGGCCGAGCGAAGACGGCGCGACCAGCGCTTGGATTTCCACGAGGATGGGCCGCGTGCCCTCCATGCCGGCAAAGACGGCAGCCCCCGGTGCGGACACTTCGCGGTCGCCCAAGAACAATTCGGACGGATTGGTGACTTCGATCAGGCCGGAACTTGCCATTTCGAACACGCCGATTTCGTCCGTCGCGCCAAAGCGGTTTTTGACCGCGCGCAAGATCCGGAAAGCGTGACTTCGATCGCCTTCGAACGACAGCACCGCATCGACCATGTGCTCGACCACTTTTGGGCCGGCGATCTGGCCATCCTTCGTCACGTGGCCGACGAGCAAGAGCGCTGAGCCTGCCCCTTTGGCGTAGCGAATGAGAGATTGTGTGGCCGCGCGCACCTGGCTCACGGTGCCCGGCGCTGCGTCGAGCGCGTCCGACCAGAGCGTCTGAATAGAGTCGATGACGATCAGATCGGCGCGCTTGTTATCGGCGAGCGTCGCGAGAATGTTAGCAAGATTGGTTTCGGCACCTAACAGAACGGGCGCATCTGCCAAGCCGAGGCGCTCGGCGCGCATGCGCACTTGCGCTGTTGCTTCTTCTCCGGAGAAATACACCGCCCGTTTGCCGAGTTTTGCCAGCGACCCGGCCAACTGCAACAGCAGCGTTGATTTGCCGATGCCAGGTTCGCCGCCGATCAGCAGGGCCGAGCCCGGCACGATGCCGCCACCTGTAACGCGATCGAGCTCTGCGATACCGGTGAGAAAGCGCGGCTCTTCTATACTTGAGCCGGTCAGGCCTTCAAGCGCAATCGCCCGGCCGCGATTTGATTTGCTGATGCCCGATCCTGGCGGAGGCCCGGCGTCGGTCTCCTCGGCCATGGTGTTCCACTCGTTGCACACCACGCATTTGCCAGCCCACTTGGTGGCGACGGCTCCGCACGCTTGGCACACATACGTTCCTGCTTTGGCGGCCTTAGCCATGTGCGCCGCCCTCTGTCACGCTGCTGCTCGTGGCGGCGGTGCCTTCGACGTACTCGCGGTGGAACCGGTGGCTTAGGCTGGTCAACACTTCATAACCGATGGTGCCTGCGCGCTGTCCGGCTTCTTCAATGGTGAGGCCGGGTCCAATGATCTCGGCCAGATCGCCGCGCTCGACGGCCACCTTGAAGTCGGTCACGTCGGCTGTGATCAGATCCATCGACACGCGGCCGGCAATGAGTGCGAATTCGCCGTTGATGCGTACCACGCCCCCGATCGCGTCCCATGTTGAACTGGCCGCGCGTGAAAAGCCGTCGGCGTAGCCCGCCGCAATCACCGCGATCTTGGATTTGCGCGGAGCGCGCCAGCTTCCCGCGTATCCAACGGTCTCCCCAGCCGCGACGGTGCGGATTTGCAGAATGCGCGCGGCCGCTTGCACCGCAGCCCTCACGGGCGTTGCGCCGCCTTTGAAGGCTTGTCCGCCGTAGAGCGCATAGCCCGGCCTGACGAGATCATAGTGATACGGTGCTCCGAGCATCAATCCGTCAGAAGCGGCAAGGCTGGCGCGCGCGTTGGGTAAGAGCGCGCGCAGAGCCTCAAAAGCCGCCCGCTGCTGTTCGTTTTTTAGATCGAGTGGATCGTCGGCACAGGCGAGGTGGCTCACGACCAACTTAAGGTCAAGCGCGCGAAGGCTTTCCGGAGTGCCGATCAGCCTTTGAACATCAGCAAATGAAAGTCCAAGGCGGTTCAGTCCGCTGTCGATGTGAAGGGCCGTGGGCAGTGTCTCACCGTGTAATCGCGCCAGATCACCCCACTCATACACCTCCGGCAAACCCGAGAGCACGGGGATGGCATTCGCCGCAATCAACGC
>JANNXS010000043.1:0-20184 GCA_031409695.1 Hyphomicrobiaceae bacterium | reverse complement strand
GTACACAACACCGCTGGAGCAACAGCCCTCGCGGTCACAATCCGGCGGCCCCCTGGCCAGAACCGGCATACCTACCCAGAGATCCGAAGACCTACCGGCCCTGCCAGACAGCCGCTACCTGAGGTAACATCCAGGGCAGCCGCTGCCGCAATTCAGCCGCAGACGAGACACCTTGTGCCCCGATTCTGGGGCGGCGTCCACGAGCGTTAGTGGTTTTCCAAGGCACTTAGCCACTAGATGTAGTGTTTGATGCAAGTCGAAGTGTAAGCTGTGGATGAAGCCTGCGAACGCCACGTGATTTCAACGATTTGTCACGATCGGGCTCGCGGAAGGCCATGTAGATAACGTGGGAGCAAGTCCTGTTTGGGGGCCATTGGCCCACTCAAAACCGTGCGAGGTGTGTCCGCCACGCGTCACGCGCACCGTCCCGTTCCCGCCGTTGGCCGCCCGCGGGGAGCGGAAAGGCAGGTGTGCAAGAGCTGACGGCCGGACTGCAAGTGGGGCACGTAACTTAACCCTGTGGCGAGATCATCGACGGACGGCCCGCTTCGATGCTAGACTCGTCCCAAGTTTGATCCTGGAACGGTTCCTATGTCCAAATCATCTCCCAAAGCCAGTGACCCCTCTGCCAAGGCAAGTGAGACCCACGGCCATTGTCTCTGTGGTGCCATTGAGTACGCGTTTTCCGGCAAGCCAGTGTGGACCGCCCATTGCCACTGCGAGAGCTGCCGGCGGGCCACGTCGGCGGCGTTTGCGACCTACGTTGGCGTCAAGCTCGAACAGTTTAATTACATGAAGGGCGAGCCGACGTTCTATGAGAGCTCGCCGGGTGTGAAGCGATATTTCTGCGCCACCTGCGGGTCGCCGCTGGCCTTTGTCGGCGACAAATGGGCGGGTGAAATCCATTTGCACGCTGGATCTTTGGATGACCCTGTTGCCATCGCGCCGACAGGCCACATGAACACGACCGAACAGGTGCCCTGGGGCGAAGTGCACGACCAGTTGCCGCGCTACGCCCAATACAGTCACGGCGCGACCCCGACCCGCAAAGGCCCAAAGGCCTAGTGTAGCGCATCTGTCGTTTGGTCCCCGCTCGCGGCTGGCGCATCAACCAAACGTCAGATGCAAAAGCTACACTCGGATCATACTGTTGCTAGTGTTCCTTATGGTTCCGACATTTGCTCGGAACCTCACTGGAACGGGAAGCAAATGTCGGAACCGGAACACTAGCGGATGCCAGCATAACCCTTGCTTGGCTTCGATCCCCTGGTGATTGCCCTGCCAGGCGACGCTGAAAGCCGCGACGCCAGGCAAAAGAGGTGCTATGAACCTCTAACCTGGGTTTTCGCAGCCTCATTGGGGCCACATGCAACGGCCCATGTCGGCCGTGGGTCAGGTGTCCTGCACCCGAGTTCACCGGCATCACTGTTTAAAGTCCGCTCGTCTGACTGGGATGCTGTCCAATGCAGGACAGCGCCGAAAACGAGCGTTGCACGCATTTCGGCCGATCGCATAACGCGACCCACTCGGCACTGTTTGCTTTCGGAGAAGGGACTGAAATCGTGAGGGCTGCGCCGAAAATTCGCCCGCTGACGCCAAACGATGCAAACGACATCGCGCGTGTGCTGGGCCTCTCGCATGGCTTGCCAGTACCGACTGTTGCCCGTTGGCACGCCCCAAACCGTGACCGCGTGCTGGTCGAAGAACGGCCGTTCGGCTCAGCTGACGTGTTCGGCGCCTTCTCGGGTGACCACTTGATCGGTTACATCACCTGGCGTCCGCAGTGGATTGACCATCTTTACGTCATGCCGGAGCATACCGAGGCTGGCGTAGGAACGGCATTGCTCGATGCCGTCAAGGCACGCCAAAAGCGCATCGATTTGTGGACGCTTGAGAACAACACGCACGCAAGAAAGTTCTACGAGGCCCGCGGCTTCGTTGAGATCGAACTGACCAATGGTGCCGGTCGTGCAGAGCAAGAGCCCGACGTGTTGTATCGGTGGCTCCGACCTTAACATCGGTTTGTTGTTCAGGCGCGTCCGGTAAAATCAAAGAGCCCAGGCCTTTCGACCTGGGCTCTTTGCTCCTGTGCGCGCAAGGCTTATTTGGCGTTCGCAACCATGTGTTCGACGTGGTCCCAGTTGACGAGACTGTCCATGAACGCTTCGATGTATTTCGGGCGCAGGTTGCGATAGTCGATGTAATAGCTGTGCTCCCAGACGTCGCAGCCAAGGATCGGTTGGGCGCCGTGCATAAGCGGGTTTTCACCGTTTGGCGTCTTGGTCACTTCGAGGCGGCCACCTTTGACCGTCAACCAGCACCAGCCAGAGCCGAACTGCGTCGTGCCGGCTTGGATGAAATCAGCTTTCATCTTGTCATAGCCACCGTAAGCGGTGACCAGCGCTTCGACTTTGGCTGGCAGCTTCTTGCCGCCGCCGTCCTTCTTCATCCAGTTCCAGAAATGCATGTGGTTATAGTGCTGGCCGATCTGGTTGATGACCGGCTGGTCCTTGGCGGCAAAGGCTTCAACGCAGATCGCCTCAATGGATTTGCCCGCGTACTTGGTGCCGTCACCCGCCAGCGTGTTGCCAGCTGTCACGTAAGCATTGTGATGCTTGTCGTGGTGGAATTCGAGCGTCTCTTTAGACATGTATGGCGCAAGACTATCATAAGCATACGGCAGCGGGGGAAGGGTGAACGCCATGGGGGACTCCAACGGTCGGGGGATGATGAAATGGGGACCGCGGCACGTGTAGGCGAGGGCCGCGGGGATTGCAAATCGGCACATCCGTCCATAGCACTGGGGGATGCATGTCCTGCCGCCGGAGTTGAACCATGACAACGACTGTCACCTCGCTTGAAGTGAAGCGCGACGACCTGCACACGGCGCGGGTCCTTACAAAACCCCTGGTCGCTGACGGCAAGACGGTTCTTAGGATTGACCGCTTCGCACTGACAGCCAACAACATCACCTACGCAGCCTTTGGGGACAGCATGTCCTATTGGGCGTTCTTCCCAGCAAGCGAGGGCTACGGCCACATTCCCGTCTGGGGCTTTGCCGACGTGATTTCGACGCCAGCCAACAGCGGCCTGACCGTTGGCGAACGTGTATACGGCTATTTCCCCATGGCCTCCCACGTCGTTGTTGAAGCCGGCAAGTTGTCAGCAAAGCGTTTCATCGACACGGCGGCGCACCGGGCCAAACTGCCGCCGGTCTACAACGCCTACGAGCGCGCGGCAGCCAACCCAACACGCACGCGGTCGGGCGAGGCGTCGCAGATGATCCTGCAGCCGTTGGTCATCACGTCGTTCCTGATTGCGGATTTCCTGGACGACAACGCTATGTACGGCGCCAAACAAGTGCTGATCTCCAGCGCCTCCTCAAAGACTTCTCTAGGTCTCGCGCATTGCCTGAAGCATCTTGGCCGCGCGGATCTGACGGTCACAGGCCTGACGTCCGGCGGCAATCGCGCCTTCGTCGAGGCGACGAAGCAGTATGACCGCGTCGTCTCCTACGATGCGATCGGCAGGCTCGATGCAGCCTTGCCCACCGTTTACGTCGATATGGCCGGCAGCGCCGAAGTGGCAACCAACGTCCACGGCCATTTCCGCGATGCCCTCACGTATTCGTGCCGCGTCGGCGCCACCCACGTGCATGACATCGCCGGCCGCATGGAACTGCCGGGCGCGAAACCTGTATTCTTCTTCGCCCCGTCACAAGTTCAAAAGCGCGCAGCCGATTGGGGCCCAGGTGGGCTCGAACAGCGCTTTGGCGCGCGCTGGCCGGGCCTGATTGCAGCGTTTGCGGGGTGGATGCGCCTCGACGAACGCCACGGCGCGGACGCTGTTCTGTCGGCTTACCGTGAGACGCTGGCTGGCCACCAGAAGGCCGAGACAGGGCTTGTGTTGAGTTTTGCGTGAAACGTTCAGCGCTTCAATGGCCGCCGAATGCCATCAGCACGTGACACGCGACGCCGCGTTTTTCCATGAGTGCGCGGCCGCCGAGATCGGGCAAATCAATGATGAATGCCGCGCCAATGATTTCGCCACCGGCGCGGTCGATCAATTTGGCAGCCGCCTCAGCCGTACCGCCAGTCGCGATCAGGTCATCGACGATCAGCACGCGTCGGCCACGCGCAAGCGCGTCCTCGTGCATCTCGATGGTGTCGGTTCCGTATTCGAGCTGATAGTCCTGCTTAAAGGTTTTGTACGGCAGCTTGCCCTTCTTGCGGATCGGGATGAAACCGACGCCAAGTTTATCGGCCATGGCGCCGCCCAGGATAAAGCCGCGTGCCTCAATGCCCGCGATAGCGTCGATCGGCACGGTTTGATAGGGCGCGGTCATCTGCGCGATGCAGGCTTTGAAACCTTGCGCATCGCCGAACAAAGTCGTCACGTCCCGAAACATGATGCCTGGTTTCGGATGATCCGGGATGGTGCGGATGAGGCCTTTTAGGTCGAGAGATTTGGCCAGCATGCGCGGATCCAGAAGGAGTGTTGCGCGCGACAATAGGCCGTTGTGCCGGTCAGCGGAAGTGCTGGGACATCCGCTGAGTTCATTAGCCGGGACTGTGAGGCACCCGAGACATGTTGCCATTGGTGACACGAGAGCAGGCTTTGTGACATTTAGTTGTGGCATTCAGCCGGGACTTTGGGCAGCCGGGACTTTGGGGGAGCAGCATGCCGACAGGGCAGACACGACCGAAGGCCTACGCCTTTGAGGATCTGGAAATCGGCCAGGAGGCGCGTTTGGTGCGTACCGTTCTGCCCATTGATGTGCAGACTTTCGCCGACGTCTCAGGTGACCATAACCCCGTTCACCTCGACGCGGTCTACGCCGCGACAACGCCGTTCAAGAGCACCATCGCGCACGGTATGCTGACGGCTGCCTACATCTCCGCAATCTTCGGCACGGATATGCCGGGCCCGGGCAGCATTTACGTCTCGCAAACCTTGAACTTTCGCGCGCCGGTGCGGCCGGGTGACGAAGTCATTACGACGGTGCGTGTCGTCGACTTGATCGCGGCGAAAAAACGCGCGCGGTTTGATTGCGTGTGCACGGTGGCGGGCAAAACCGTGCTCGAGGGCGAAGCGATACTCATGGTACCTAGCCGGGTGTAGGACTGGGCAAAGATATAGGCTGGGAGGGTGGCCTCTATGCCCGTCCCCTATGGGGGGCGATCTATGACAGCCACGTCACGATGATGCTGATCGTCGCGACCGATAGAATAGTGCCAAGGGCCACGGCACCGGACGCCGTCCCGACAGCGCGCTGGACCTTTGAGGCAAACAGGTAGGCGTTGGCTCCAGACGGTGCTGCGGCAAAGATCAGCACGACGCCCGCCGCTGCCGGTGGCAAGCCGACCCACCAGATGAGCCCAACAGCGACCAACGGCATCACCAGGATTTTGAGCACAAGCACGGTCGCAAGCGACGGCACCTGACCCTTGATCGCGAATCCTACGAGGCCCGTGCCGAGTGCAAACAAAGCCGACGGCACGCCCGCCTGGCCGAGCAAGTGTAACGTCCGGTCTATGACTGTTGGCAATGACAGGCCGGTCACGCGCACGATGCTACCGGCGAGGATGGCGACAATCAGCGGATTGCGCGCGAGATCGCGACTGACGCTCCACAGCACCTGCGCGACGGTCTTGTCACGCGCGGCGCTTGCGGCCTGATGGTGCAATGTCGCGAGCGTCCAGTAGGTCGGTGAGGTAAAGGCGAGGATCGCCGCCATCGGGGCCGCTGCAGCTTCGCCGTAGAGCGCAATACAAAGCGGAATTCCGAGCATCACAGAGTTGCCATAGGCCGATGTCATGGCGATCGAGGCGCCGTCCTCAGCCGGGCGACGGAGAACGACGCGCGTCATTAGCGTTGCAATCACCCACACGATGGCAACAGCGCCAAAGTAGGCGAACAGGATTTTGACCGGCGACACGGTCGGCGCTGCACTCGTTGCAACCGTCCGAAACAGCAACGCGGGAATAGCAACACCCGCTGAAAATTCGGTCAGGCCGCGCTGGGCCTGCTCCGAGAGGTATTTAAAGCGCGCGGCGAGATACCCGAGCGCAATCAGGGCAAAGACAGGGAAAACGATCGTCGCAACAGCCATTACCGCCGCGCTGCCTTAGCCGCCTGCACGAAGGCTGCGATCCGAGCCGGGTCTTTGATGCCCGGCGCACTCTCAACACCCGACGAAACATCGATGGCTGTTGCCCCGGTGGTCGCGATGGCGACGGCGACGTTATCCAGCGTCAACCCGCCGGAGAGGATGTAAGGCATGTCCTTGACGCCATCGAGCAGGTGCCAGTCAAAAGTAACGCCGTTGCCGCCAGGGTGCGCGGCCCCTTTCGGGGCCTTGGCGTCGAACAGGATTGCGTCCGTGGCATCTCGATAATCGTGCGCACGCAGTGTGTCGGCCATGGTCTCGACGCCAATGGCTTTCCAAACGCGCGCACCGAAGTGTTCGCGGATATGTCTCGCCCGCTCCGGCGTTTCGCCGCCATGCAGTTGCAGTACGTCCGGTTTCACATGGGTCATGATTGCCGTCAGCAAAGCATCGTCTGGGTCAACGACCAGGGCGACGATCTCGGCACGCCCCCGCGCGCGATCCGCGAGCGTTGCAGCCTTGGCGACATCGACGTTACGAGGGCTTTTGGGAAAGAAGACGAGGCCAACCATTTCGGCGCCCGCAACGAGTGCCGCGTCCATCGTCTTAAGTGTTGACAGACCACAGATTTTCACGCGCATCGCGGCACCGAAAACGAGTGCCGGATTGGCACGCACCAAGTCATCACGCCCACAGACGTCATCCCCAGTAGATAGGCCGACAGTGATTTGCCGCGCCCCCTCACGCCAACCGCGACAGCGAGAAGCGCGTCACGTCCTCCAGGAGCTCAATGAACTTTTGCGCCCGGAACTCGGCTGTCTGACGACCCTTGTCGGCGGTTCCACGTGTTGCGTCTCCGGCCGCACCTGCTGCGTGCAGATCCTGCGCGATCCACCCGAACGCCGTAAAGCCTGTTGGCCGCAACTGTTTGAACGTTTTGGCGATCTCAAGCGTTGCCGGCTCAAAGTTTTGCGCCTTGTCCATGCGCACCAGTTCTGGCCGGAAATGCAGCATCATGGACGTCTCCATGTCGCCCGCATGGATGCCGACGGCATTTTCCTGGTCCGTGTAGAGCCCAGGCGGTGAACCAAAGCGCGCCCACTGACTTGCAACGGCCAACATACTGAGCCTGACGCGCAAGTCGCGCGCGACAATCGAGATCACATCGACATTGCCGCCGTGCGAATTGACCAGGATCAACTTGCGCAAACCAGCCCTATGTACGCCCTCGCCGATCTCGGTCCACGCGCGGATGGCCGTCTCGGCCGACAGCGTTAACGTGCCGGGTGACCGCAGGTGCTCGTTCGATTTTCCGACTTGCTGCGTCGGTAAAAACACCGCGTCGAGACTTTCGGGCATTAGGCGCATCACCTCGCGCACCATGCCGTTGGCGATCTCGGTGTCGGTTGAGACAGGCAAATGGGGCCCGTGCTGTTCGATGGCTGCAATCGGCAGAACGGCAATGGTTTTTTCCGGATCGAGACCGCGGAAATCCTCAGTTGTTAGGTCGGCCCAGAAGCGATGCATGATCGTCTCGTCTTGAGTCTCGATAGGGTACGCAGCGCCGCGTCAGCCACGGGCTTTCAGGGTTTTGAGGTTCGCGCGCATATCCTTGGCATCAACGCCCGGCAGGAATGGCGCTTCATCGTCACCAGCTTCGAGGAAAGATTCAAGCAACTCCGTGGCCGTCTTGCCGTGAATGGTCGAGGCGCGGGCATCGAGATTGTCAGCACCGGGCCCACCTGTGATCTCGCGGCGCTGGTTGCGCACCTCAGCCAGCATCGTAATCAACAGGTCCTCAAAGCGCTCGAGCCCCTCGTCGACGTCAGCAAGTGACAGTTCAGGGTCGATCGCGACCATCAAAGCCGCCAATTTTTCGTCCGCGCCCATCATGGCAAGGATAGGGGGGGGTATGGTGCTCAATGTCGCAGACGCCATCTCGCCCGGCGTCATGTCAGCGAGATCGTCATCATCGCCGAACATGGCGTCAAGCTCTTCGTCGGTCGGCATTTGAAAGCCGCGATCTTTGTCAGAGCCGGCCTTTTCAGTGCCCCCGTTTTTTCCGAACAGGTCTTTGCTCGATGACTTTTTGTCCGATGTGCTCTTGTCAGATTTGCTGTTGCCGGACTTTGGCGTCTTGGCCATGGCGTGGCTCCTGGTGTGGCCGGTTATAGTTAGCTCACCGGGTGCACTCTCGCGCTTGACAAAGCAAGGGACGAGTGTGCTTTTCCGGACGCGCTTCTGTTTGAGAACAAAGCAAGGAAATCGCCATGTCCGCCCCACTGCACCGCTACCGCTCGCACACCTGCGGAGCGCTGCGGAAGAATGATGACGGGGCAAGTGTTCGCCTGTCTGGATGGGTGCACCGCGTGCGCGACCTCGGCGGCGTGCTGTTTATCGACCTGCGTGACCATTACGGCATCACCCAGGTGGTGGCGAACCCGACCTCACCCGCTTTCAAGATCGCGGAGCGTTTGCGCTCGGAATGGTGCGTTCGTATCGACGGCACGGTCTCGAAACGCCCGCTCAGCACCAACAAAGACAAGCAGGGCGAGGCGACCGACAATGCCGCTCTGGCAACCGGCGAAATCGAGTTGATTGCAGCCGACATCGAGGTGCTGTCGGAGGCCAAGGACCTGCCGGTGCCCGTGTTCGGCGAACCGGAATACCCCGAGGATTTGCGTCTGCAATATCGGTTCCTCGATCTGCGCCGCGAGACGCTGCACCAGATCATCATGACACGATTGGCGGTCACCCGTTCGATCCGCGCGCGCATGCACGCGGCCGGCTTCAACGAGTTCCCGACCCCGATCCTGACGGCTTCATCGCCCGAAGGGGCACGCGACTTCCTGGTGCCCTCGCGCATTCACCCCGGCAAGTTCTACGCGCTGCCACAGGCGCCGCAGCAGTATAAGCAGCTGCTGATGATGTCAGGCTTTGATCGGTACTTCCAAATCGCGCCGTGTTTCCGCGACGAGGACCCGCGCGCCGACCGATTGCCGGGCGTGTTCTATCAGCTCGACGTTGAGATGAGTTTTGTTGAGCAGGAAGACGTGTTCCAGACCATGGAGCCCGTGCTGACCGGCGTGTTTGAGGAATTTGCCAAGGGCCGTCCGGTCACCAAGGGCTGGCCACGCATTCCCTACGACACGGCGATCGCCAAGTATGGCTCCGACAAGCCGGACTTGCGCAACCCCATCGAAATGCAGGACGTTACCGAGCATTTCAGAGGCTCAGGTTTCAAAGTCTTCGCGGGCATGATCGAGAAAGACCCGGCCGTCCGCGTGTGGGCGATCCCCGCGCCAACGGGCGGCAGCCGCGCCTTCTGTGACCGCATGAATGGCTGGGCCCAGAAGCAGGGGCAACCGGGTTTAGGGTATGTGTTCTGGCGCCAAGAAGAAGGCGCCGCGGGCGCTGGTCCTATCGCAAAGAACATAGGCGCGGAGCGTGCGGGCGCGATCCAGACGCAGATGGGTCTCAAGACCGGAGACGCGTGCTTCTTTGCCGCCGGCAATCCCGACAGGTTCTACAAGTTCGCTGGCCTCGCCCGCGACGAGATCGGTCGCGAGTTGAGGCTGATAAAAACCGGCGAGTTCAAATTCTGCTGGATCGTCGACTTCCCACAGTACGAGTGGAGCGAAGAGGACAAGAAGATCGACTTCTCGCACAATCCGTTCTCGATGCCACAAGGCGGACTTGCCGCGCTGAAAGCCGCCGATACGCCCGAGAAAATCCTCGCGCTGAAAGCTTACCAGTACGACATCGTCTGCAACGGCTATGAAATCGCCTCGGGCGGCATCCGCAACCACTTGCCCGAGGCTATGGTGCTGGCCTTCGGGTACGCGGGCTATCCCGCCGATGAGGTCGAGAAGCGCTTCGGCGGCATGTATCGTGCGTTCCAATACGGCGCGCCGCCACATGGCGGGATGGCCGCCGGGTTGGAGCGCATGGTCATGCTGCTGACGGATCGATCAGCCGTGCGCGACGTCGCCATCTTCCCCATGAACCAACAAGCCAACGACATCCTCATGGGCGCCCCCGCCGAGGCGACGCCAAAGCAGTTGAAGGAGTTGCATATCCGCCTGGCTGCGGCGGAGAAGAAGGCGTGAGGGCACCCGCGTAAGATTCGGATTGAGCTGCACTGGCTCTCACCCGAGATCGAGCACTTCGCCAGGATGGGCCGCCGTGAAACGGCCTTCAACCATATTGGCGCCGGCCACCGCGGCTTCGAGATCTCGCTTTGGGGTCTCGACCGCTTCGTTGGTCAGTTTAAACGTGCCCCAGTGATGCCCAAGCGCGCGTCGTGCGTTGACGATGCCAAGCGCCCGGACCGCCTCAGCCGGGTTCATATGTTGATCGCGCATGAACCATTGGGGTTCATAGGCGCCGATCGGCATCCAGGCAAAGTCGATGACCGGAAACCGGTTCGCCACGTGCGCGAAGGTACCGCCGTCACCAAAGCCACTATCGCCGATCATATAAGCCGTGTGGCGTGGCCCAACGATCACGAAACTCGACCACAGCGCGTGCATACGGTCGCGCGTACCGCGCGCCGACCAATGTTGCGTTGGTACGCAGTGAACCTCGACGGTCTCGTGTTTGTGCGCCTGCCCCCAATCGAGCGCGCGCGCTTCAATGCCAGGGATGTCGCCACGCAATATCGCGTCGTTGCCAAGCGGTGTCACAATCAGCGGCTTATGGCGCAGCCAGACCTGTTCGATCGCAGCCATATCCATATGGTCGTAGTGATTGTGCGACAGGAGCAGAATATCGATCTTGGGCAGCGCCTCGAAGGGAATACCGGGAGCATTGACCCGCTTTGGTCCAGCAAACTGGACCGGGCTGGCGCGCCGTGCATAGACCGGGTCAAACAGAATGTTGAGGCCTGCAGTCTGTAACAAGCACGAAGCATGACCGATGGCGGTCAAGCGTGTCGCGCCGACCTCGAGCCGAGCCGCGGGCGCCGCTGCGCGAAACGGGCTTGCAAACGTGTCTGGCCAGGCTTCAGCGCGTGTGCCGAATTGCCAGCGCGCAAGTTCGCCAAAGCTCTTGGGGCCTGCACCGCCGGGGTTGAAAAACTTTCGTCCGGTGAAGTGGTCGCTGACGGGACCGGAATAGTAGCTGTTCGCCGGGACCCTTGATAGGGCAATACCACCCGTGCCGAGGCCTGCGATCCCGACCCATCCGAAAGCGCGCAACATCCGCCGTCGAGCAGGCTTTTCGGGCTCTGCAAGACTGTCAGGCCTCGTGGTTCTGTCCGGGCCAGCCGCCGGTGACGCATCCAACTTGGTGGTTGATCGATCATTTGTTGTCACGTTCGCCAAACTCCGCGGTGGCTCATGCGTCGCTTACGCGCCTCGCCGTCGGAAGGATTTGGACGAAGACGAAATCCGCAATTAACACTTTCCCGCTATTCACTGTAACGGCCTACCTGCAACAGGCCGCAAACCTCAGGCAAACCATGGAACCCGTCAAAGCACACCTCTTTGCTATGGTCGACGTCGGAACTTCAACTCTGGTTCTGTTTGGTCTCATCTGCGGCACATCTGTGTGGTTGATGCGCAACCACCTCGCCAACATCATGACCGTCATTTTAATCTTTCCGTTGGTGTTCGGTTTGTCCTTGCTCGTCAACTATGTGTGCATGTCGCTTGGGTTGTTCGATCCGAAGAAGATGGCCGATTGGATGATTGCGACCATCAGCGCCGCAACGCTCGGCACGATGGGCGGACTTGGCATCATGATCGTTACCGCCCACATGTGGGACCGTTCGCTTTCGTCGAAAACAACAACCACTTCTTAACCGCGCACTGCAATACTACTGCGAACTGCTGATATTCGCCCGGCGCGACACCCATGACCTCAGCGATGGACAAGATTGCGCTCTTCTACGAGATGGATAGGGAAACCTACATCCTGATCGCCATGTTTTGTGCGGCGGCCGCTCACTTTGTGCGCAGCCGCATTCAAAACATAGCATTCCTGTTGTTTCTGTATCCGCTGTTTTGCCTCGTCGCGTTCTCAGTCTATGCCAGTGCACTGCAACTGGAATTGTTCTCGCCGAAGAAGCACGCAGAATGGATTATTTTCTCGATCTCTGCTGCGGCCATCGGTGCGTCTACCGGCATCTTTATGGTTTCAGTTCTGCGTGCGATCCTGGATAAATTCGTTGTCGCGGCACACATCAGACGCACCGTTCGACGCGAGGCTGAACAGGAAAACAAAGGTTATCCTGTCACTCATACTTAAATCCATTATTAAATCCATTAATAGTCGGCGGCCATCCGATCAATGAACTTTAATCTGCTGTACGGCGACCTTTGAACCTGTTTTGGCGGCTTCCCTGAGCGCGTCCAGCATGGCGGCGACATCGATCGACGCCTGCGGTGTAATCCCGGACCAGTCGCGCTCGTCGCCGCTTTCGACCAGTCGGGCAAAACTTTCAGCTTCATAGAAGAACCCGTTGCCGCCTGCGGTTTCAAGCGTTTCGCGCGGCGTGGCAGCTGTCGGCCCGCGTCTCAGATGCACGGTCGGCGGCCCGACCATCGGTGGATGGTTGAGGAACGTCGTCTCGAGTACGCCGCCGTCGCCGGCGATCTCGGCCGAACGGTGCATGCCAACTCCCATGCTGGCGGCAACCTGCGCAAACAGCCCATTTGCAAACGCAAAGGTTCCAACCAATGTGCGATCAACGCCGGTGCTCGCCCACTCGGCCATCGCTGTGACATGGATCGGGCATGCATCGGCGAACACACGCACAAAACTCACGGGATAACTGCCAGCGTCCATTACAGCCCCGCCGGCCAACTCCGCGGAGTAGCGGATGTTTGCGAGATCTGCGAGATTGAAGCCAAAGCTCGCTCGAATGATCCGAGGCATACCGATGGCGCCGCCCCTCACCAGTTCAAGCGCCTTCTGTGTCTGCGGTTGCGCCAGATAAGGGTAGGCTTCAACGAGATGCACCTTGTTCAGCCGGGCGGCCGCAAACATCTCAGCTGCCTCCTGAACCGATCCAGCAAGTGGCTTTTCGCACAGCACGTGTTTTCCGGCGGCAACGGCCCTGATCGACCATTCCGCATGCATGCCGTTTGGCAACGGGTTATAGATCGCGTCGACATCGGGATCAGCCAGCAGCGCCTCATAGCTGCCAAACGCCCTGGGAATGCCGCATTCCCGGGCGAACGCATCTGCTTTGGCGGGTGTTCGGCTTGCAACGGCGGTGACGCGGAGCCGGGCTGAGGGCGCGACACCGGCCGTGAATTGGCGCGCGATATTGGCTGCACCAAGAATGCCTATGCGAAGTGGGGACATGATTTAATCGCCCTGTCAGTTGAAGTGACTGGTGTGTCGGAGGCACGTGTACCAGCGGACGGAAAAACAGTTGCCACGTCAAGCGGGGTCGCAATTTTTCCAGTGAGCGTCGACAGTACGAACGTGAGCGTGCGAGACTTCGCCATCAAAAGCAGCTTATCCACGTTGAACCCGCCGCAAGTTGAACCCACCATGTCGCACTCTCGCGAACACTACCGCTCGACATGACGCTCAAGCTCGACATGCTCGACCTGTCGATCGGAGACCTTTTTACCCGAGGATTGACGTTCGCCATTCCGCACTATCAGCGCGAGTACGCCTGGGAAACGGAGCACGCCCAACGCCTGTTCGATGACATCTATGCGGCCATGGTTGAGCACCAGAGAGTGCCAGCCTCGAATCCCTATTTTCTCGGCTCGGTTCTGGTCTGTGCGGCCGACCCGTCTGCTGTCCCGTCACAGCGCCTCGACATCGTTGATGGCCAGCAGCGCTTTATCACTTTGACCATGCTGTTTGCGTGCTTGCGCGATAGCCACAAAGGTGCGGCCGCTCGCGAATTGTCAGATCTTATCACTGCCAAGGTTGGGCCGACTTTGTTGCTACGTCCGGCTGATATCGCCTACTTTGAAGAGATCGTGCAGAAGCCCGGCGCCACGCGTACGTCACCGCCGCGTCTTACTGAAGAGGCTTCATCCTCGCATCGCAACATCCGCGAGAATAGGAACCTCCTCAGACGCCTGATAATCAGCCTCGACCAGACGGTCCGCGACGCCTTTACCCGCTATATGCTGGATCAATGCCGCGTCGTCATCATGCGCTCAGCTGACGTCGACTATGCCCATCAGATTTTTTTGTCGATCAACGAGCGCGGCAAGGAACTCTCCGTCGAGGATATTTTCCAGGCGGAGCTGCTCGGCCCCCTCGACCGCGCTGCCCAGGAGCGATACGCGCCGATCGTTGGCCATGTGGGCAAATACAAGCGCGAAAACCAGAAAAATGTTGGCCGCGGCAAGACGTTTTTTTCCCATATCGCCATTGCCTACGGTTGGCCGAACCGTGGCATCGTCAAAAGCATCCGCGAACAAATCCGACGTTATGGCGGCCCCGCTGAGTTTACGCGGCACGTGTTTCGCCCCATGGCGGATGCCTATCTGGAACTCAGTGGCCTCGTGCCCTTGACACGTCCGTTGGCTGAAGAGGGACTGACCGCGCTCGCCAACCTGCACATGCTCGAAGTGCACGGTGACGATGATTGGCTGGCAACCGCCATGCTCGCGTGGACGATGATTGAGGACAACTCAGAACTGGCGGAAGTGCTGGTTCAGATTGACCGGCTTGCACACATTCAGTTGGCGCTCGGTTTTGGCGGCGGGGCACGCAAGAAGCGCTATGCTGACATTCACGCGGCCTTTCTCGCCAAGAAGCCATTGGCCGATATCCTCGCGATGATGATGCTACCGATCAGCGAAGAGCGAGCGGCGCTGCGCAACGTGGCGCAGAAGTTTCACATCATCGACAAGGCGTCGTGCCGGTTGTTTCTGCTGCGGATCGACCAGCAGCTGACCGGTCGTCCGCAGTCGTACTATCACGCGCTCGATGGCTTTCCGCTCGGCGGCCCGACATCGTTTTCGATCGAACATCTGCTGCCCAAAGGCGAGACGTTGAAGCTCGACGGCCGCGATGCCTGGGAAGCTTTGTTTCCAGATGCCGGCCATCGGCAAGTGTGTGCGCAATATCTCGGCAACCTCGCCCTTGTGCCGGAAGTCGAAAACAAGAAGATGGATCAAAAGTCGTTTGCCGACAAAAAAGCGATCATGCTCGGCGCAACCCCGCATCCGCTCGCGCTCACCGAAGCGCTACGTGAGGCCGCCGACTGGGATCTCGACATGCTCAAAGCGCGCCACGAGATGCTCATGAATGCCGTCAAAGAGATCTGGTCGTTGCGCGGCCGGTATCCCGAACCGCCGGCGCCGCGTAAGCCGAAGACGACCGACGCGGCGACACCTCATCCCGTCGGTCAAAAGGTCGTCGATCAAATGGATTGACGGTCGGCGTGTGGCTCTTGGCAGGCACGCAGCCGGCTAACCAACCCTACATCGCCGACTCGCACATGGCGCACCGCTTCGGAACGGTCTACGCCACACCGCGATGCCAGGGCCAGGAAACGGGCCGCAACAAAAACAGGCCGTCACAAAATAGACTGTTCGAAAAGCCACAACCATGACCGATGACTATCTGATCACACGCGCAACAGAGGCGCCGATCGCCCGCTTGCTGCTCGCCCACGGCGCCGGAGCCGCCATGGACAGCTCGTTCCTGGAGCAGATGGCTGAGTTGCTCGCCATGCAACAGATCGAAACGTGGCGGTTTGAATTCCCCTATATGGCCGCGCGCCGTTCAGGCGGTAAAAAGCGCCCGCCACCGAAGGCCGAAACGCTACTCGATGCCTACCGCGCGAGCGCGGGTGCAGCACACACTGGTTCCCCACTGAATCGAGGTGGGGCATCTTTGCCGCTTCTGATCGGTGGGAAGTCCATGGGTGGACGCATCGCATCGATGGTATCCGACGAGTTGTATGTGGCCGCAACGGCAGTTGGCTGCGTGTGCCTCGGCTATCCCTTCCACCCACCGAACCAACCGCAAACGTGGCGCATTTCGCATCTGATTCCAATGCGTTCGCCAGCGCTGATCGTGCAAGGCAGCCGGGACCCGTTCGGCACCAAGGCCGAGATCGACAAGCTGGTTTTACGCACACCGTTCTCGGACAAGGTCCGTTTCGCCTGGATCGGCGATGGCGACCACGACTTCGGACCTCGCGGCGGCCAGGGCTTCACACGCAAAGGCAATCTCGCGGCTGCAGCCAAGGCGGTAGCTGACTTCGCTCGCCAATTAACAGATGCCTAACCATCCGCGTTGAGGCCATATTCAGCACCTTCATTTATAATCCTTGCACGGCGGCAGAGGCGTCGCTTGCGGAGGTCACACATGTCTGAGCAGCTCATCCACATCGTTGTCGGCGGCGTCCTGATGCTTCTCGCGCTCTGGTTCGGCATGGCGTACAACCGCTTGGTCACGCTCGCGCGCCGCTGTGACGAGGCCTCAGCCGACATTGATGTTTACATGAAACGGCGCCACGATCTGGTGCCAAACCTGGTCGAGACCGTGAAAGGTTTGGCCGTCCACGAGCGCGGCCTTGTCGACAGCATCACGATGGCACGCGCGGCCGCCGTCACAGCCACAAGCGAGGCTGTCCGCACAAAGGCTGAAACGATGCTCGGCACCGCCATCACACAGATCGTCGCGGCAAGCGAAAACTATCCCGATATCGCGGCGTCCGCGCATTTCATGCGCTTGAAAGATGAAATGGCCAATTGCGAAGACAAGATCGCCGCCTCCCGCCGCTATCTGAATATGGCGGTCCGCGAATACAACGCCACGCTGGAACAGATCCCGGTAAACCTTGTCGCCGGTCTCGCTGGCATGAGCGCTCGCGGCTTCTACGATCTCGGCCCGACCCGCGCGCTCTTCGAAGACGCGCCTGCCGTCAAGTTTTGAACGCCATACCTGGCCGCGCTTTACCGCCGCGCCAGCAGCTCGAGCCGTGCAATGGTCGCGAGGATGAGCGTCTTGCGGTCAAGGTTGATCGTCATCGCCTCGGCCTTGTCGGCGAGGATCGACGTCCAAGCCTCGGCCCAGCCTGGCAGGGCTTCAGTCGAAATCAACTTTTCGGCGAGCCGCAGATCTGTGTCTCGGCCCCGGCCGGTTGCACGGGCTTTGACCAAGCGCGCCACCAAGCCCGTGATAAAATCGAAAAACGCTTCGAATTTCTGCTCCGCCGCCGTACCGGCAATTTCATCCGCCAGGGCATGGACGAGCGCCCAATCCACGCGTGGCAAGGCCGAAACGACGCCGACAACGCGCTCGTAAAGTTTGACACCGCCAGACGAGGCAATGGTCAGGGCTCGCCGAACACTGCCGTCGGCCAGTTCCTCGAGGCGATGCCACTCGTCCGAATTCGGCGGTGTCACGTCGCCGCCTGCAAAGGCCCCTGTCACAGCACGCTTCAGATCGTCCTGTCCAAGCGGCGATAGCTCCAGCGAGCGGCAGCGCGACCGAAGGGTTGGCAGCAGACGGCCGGGCTCCGATGTCAACAACAGAAAAACAGTCTGCGATGGTGGTTCCTCAAGCGACTTAAGCAGCGCGTTGGCCGCGTTGATATTCAAATCGTCGGCCGTGTCGACGATCACCACGCGCCACGTGCCCTCGTCGGCGGCGTGCGAGAGAAACGAGCGCAGACGGCGCACCTCGTCGATTGTAATCGAGCCTGCAAACCGCTTGGTCTTGGGGTCATAAGGCCGTCTCAAGACAAGCAGGCCCGGATGTGAGAGCGCAATCACCTGACGGGCGGCCCGCGTCTCGGGCGCGACCGACAGGCTTTGCGCAAACGGGTCACGTTCCGATGCGGCTGCAAGCATGTGCTTCGCCAAGCGATAGGCAAGCGTCGCCTTGCCAACACCTTCAGGACCGCTGATCAGCCAGCCATGGTGCATGCGGCCACCCGCCACCGCCTCGGCCAGGAGGCTCTCAGGGCCGGCGTGGCCATACAGCGTCGTGGTGCGGCGGGGATGCGGGAAGTCCGCAAGCCGATCAGCCTCTGGCTCGAGGTCAATTTCCTGCAGGGCTGGGGCTCGGGCCATCAGGCCAAACCGCCAGCCGATAGCCGCTCCGCCACCAGCCGCCAGATGCCATCGGCCACCAGCAGCGGGTTTTGGAAGGCATCCATGACCGCCACACGACCCGGCTCGGCTCGCGCGATATCGAGAAACCCTTGGCGCAAACGTTGGTGAAACGCGAGGCGGCGGCCCTCAAATGTATCGCTTGTGACGAACGCGCCGGGCGTCAGCGCAACACGGCGCTGGTTTGCCCGTGCAAGGCCAATGGCTGGATCGAGATCGAGGACAATGGTCAAATCCGGAGCGAGGCTGCCCAGCGCAATGCGCTCAATTTCGGCAATGATCGCTGCTGGTAAACCACCGGCAGCCCCCTGATAGGCGCGCGTCGAGTCGGAAAAGCGGTCCGAAATCACCCAGTCTCCGCGCGCCAGGGCCGGCTTTATGAGTTGGTCGATGTGGTCGGCGCGGGCAGCTGAGAACAACAGCGCCTCAGCTAGGGGTGCCTTGGGTGCCGTTTCGGGCGCCAAGACTATATCGCGCACCTTCTCGGCAAATGGCGTTCCGCCCGGCTCGCGGGTCACAACCACACTGCGGCCGCCGACCGCCAGGCGCTCAGCGAGTAGGCGCACCTGCGTGGACTTACCCGCGCCCTCCCCGCCTTCAAACGTGATGAATCGGCCAGTGGTCATGTTTTGACGTTTGGCCGCGCCGATGGCCGCTGTCAAATCGTCGTGTACCACCATTGACCAGATATGATGGGAGTGAACGCCGCGTGGCCAGGCAGGAGCGCCACTGTAGCCGTCCTCGAACGGCTTGGCCTCGCTCCGCGACGGGCGCGACATTGCCCGGGTTCATTGCGTTAACCATGATCGCGTTGTCGAGGCACTGCATTTACCAAGTGTGTTAACCGCCCCTCGCATCGATTAACCAATTGGGGCCACACCAAATGTCGAATCGCACAAGCATCGTCCACCGCCTTATCCTCTTGGGGCTTACCGTCTCAACCGTCGCGGTCACAGCAGATCATGCCGCCGCCAAGACGCCCGGACACACCTACTGTTTCATCTCGACGTGCCATCGCGTCTTGACCCTCGCCGAAACCAAGGCCGCCATCGGCAAACCGCGGGTCATGCACGCGTCACACTATGACGACCCGAGTGTAGACCGGTTCAATCCCTCATTAATCACATCATCCGGTGAACTGTTCCGCCCTGGCGCGGCAAACAACGCCGCCAGCCCCATCTATCCCGACGGCACACTGGTCGCCGTCTTTGCCCCCTCAACCAAACGTGGGGCGATCGTACGTATCAACAATGCCGGACCCTATTGGGGCAACCGGCTAATTGACCTGTCACGGGGGCTCGCCAACAAACTTGGCGTCGGTGGCGTGTCCCGCGTCGTCGTCGAAGTGCTTGCAGCCCCTCGGCCAGAAGAGGCCAAATACGTGCGCGGCCGCCGCTATCCAGCGGTTGCTGGTTTCATTGGTAAAGTCGGCGGCATCGAAGCCGTGCGTGAAAACTGGCAGATCCAGCAAGGTATCAAGGAACCGCCCAGCAAAACAGCGCCCGTGCTCGTGGCGGCTCAACCGCCACAGCCCGTTTCCCCCGATACGACCCTAACGGTCGCCGCGATGTCCACAGACGACATGCAAGACGCCAAAACCATGGCGCCCCTGGCCTTCCCCACCAGCGCCAGTCCCACCAGCGCCAGTCCCACCAGCATTGTCGCGAGCGCGCCTCGTGGAGCGCGCGCGGCACCCCCGAGCAAAACGCCCCCACTGCTGTTGGCGCAACGGTCAACTGCACCAAAGAAACCGATCGTCCATTTCCGTTGACGCCACGAAAGGTTCGAGACCGATCCCACGGGTACCGCCCGCAGGATCACCCCTCGAACGGATCGCGCACCAGGATCGTGTCGTCGCGTTCCGGGCTGGTCGAAAGCAGGGTCACCGGGCACTCGATCAGCTCTTCAATACGTTTGACGTATTTGATGGCCTCAGCTGGCAGCTCAGCCCAGCTGCGCTTGCCAGCCGTTGACGATTGCCAGCCGTGCGCCGTCTCGTAGATCGGCTTCACGCGGGCCTGCTGGTTC
>JANNXS010000042.1:0-18217 GCA_031409695.1 Hyphomicrobiaceae bacterium | reverse complement strand
CCCGTGGCAGCCGACGCACCTGGTGGCGCGGCTCCCGCTGGTGGCCGCTCGTCCGCCCCGGCTGGTCCGAAGAAGTCCTGAAACGTGGAGCTTTCTCAATGATACGTTTCACCCGCCTCGTCGCCGCCGCGGCACTCACGTGCATCGCGGCCGTCACGAGCCTGCATCAGGCCCATGCTATGAAACTGCAAGAAATCACCACCAAAGCCGGCATCAAGGCTTGGCTCGTTGAAGAGCATCAGGTGCCCCTGATTGCGATGCGCTTCGCCTTCGCCGGCGGCAGCGCTCAAGACCCCGATGGCAAAGAGGGCGTGGCCAATTTCCTCACCGGCATGATGGATGAAGGGGCAGGTGATCTTGACGCGCAAACGTTCCAGCGTCGAGTCGAAGAGATCGCCATGCGGATGTCATTCTCCGACGACAAGGATCATCTCTACGGCTCCTTTGAGACGCTGACGGAGAACCGCAAGGCGGCGGTCGACCTCATGAAGCTGGTGCTCAACAAGCCCCGCTTCGACGCCGAACCCACAGACCGCGTGCGCGATCAGTTGCTCGCGGGCCTCGCCTACGCCGCACGTGACCCGAATAAAGTCGCGAGTGACCACTGGTATAAAACCGCATTCGCCGGCCATCCCTATGGTCGCAATTCGGCGGGCACGGCCGAGAGCCTAAAGGCCATCACCAACAAGGACCTGGAAGCCTACCGCCAGGCTGTGTTCTCCCGCGACAGCCTGCGCATAGTGCTGGTCGGCGACATCACGTCGGCTGACGCCAGCACGTTGATCGACGACCTTTTTGGTGCCCTACCGGCGAAGGGCTCACTCCGCCCCGTGCCGCAGACTGACATCAAAGTGAAAGCCAAGCTATCGATCGTCGAAATGCCGATCCCGCAATCCGTCGCCATCTTCGGCGGTGTTGGCGTCGCGCGCTTGGACAAAGATTTCATGCCGGTTTATGTTTTGAACCATATCCTTGGCGGCGGCGGCTTTGCTTCGCGCCTCATGGAGGAGGTGCGCGAGAAACGGGGTCTCGCCTATGGCGTCGGCAGTTACATCCAGCCGTATCGCAACGCGGCAATCTTTATGGGCTCGGTCGCGACTAAGAACGAGGAGATGGGCCAGTCACTTGAAGTGATCAAGGAGCAGATGAAGAGCCTGCTCGACAAAGGCCCGACACAAGTGGAACTCGACAATGCCAAGAGCTTCCTGACGGGGTCCTTCGCTCTGCGTTTCGACACCAACAGTAAGATCGCCAGCCAACTGTTGTACTTCAATATGGAAGGTTTCGACCTCGACTACGTCGACAAGCGCAACGCCGAAGTTTCGTCTGTCACACTCGACGACGTGAAGCGCGTCGCCAAGCGGTTCCTTAACGCAGATGACCTCTTCGTCACCGTTGTCGGCCAACCCAAAGGCTTGCAGCCGAAGGGCTGACGGCCCCCGGGGTTGAAGCGCGGTTCAAGGCGAAACCAGCATGACCACCGTTGGCCCACCCACCGTTGGCGCTTCCCCCGGCCGTCCATCAATTGTCCGAACCGTCGGTATGATCGGGCTTGGCATCATGGGCGGCGCCATGGCGCGCAATCTCATCGCTGCCGACTTTAAAGTGGTTGGCTTTGATCTCGATGTCGAGGCGACCGACGCCGCGCGCGCGGCCGGGGTCGAGATCGCGGCTGATGTTGCAGCCGTCGCACAGGCGGCGGCTGACATCCTGGTCTGCCTGCCAACTGCAACGGCCGTTCACGCGACCGCTTCTGCGATTGCCGGGAGTGGAGCTGCATCGCGCACAGTGGCCGAACTTTCAACGCTGTCCCTCGCCGATAAGGCAGCGTTTGCGTCCATCCTCACCACGGCCGGTCATATCCCGCTGGACTGCCCGCTATCTGGCACAGGTGCGCAGGCAAAGACCAAAGATCTGGTCGTGCTTGCAAGTGGCGATGACATGGCAATTGATCGATTAGAGCCGGTGTTCCTCGGCTTCGCGCGGCAGGTGTCCCGGCTTGGCATATACGGCAACGGCTCGAAGATGAAGTTCGTCGCGAACCTGCTGGTGGCCGTCCACAATGTGGCCAGCGCTGAGGCTATGGTGCTCGGCATGAAGGCCGGTCTCGATCCAGCCCGCATGGTCGAGGTGATTTCGGCAGGCGCTGGCACTTCGCGCGTGTTCGAACTGCGCGCGCCGATGATGGCCGCCAACGACTACATGCCAGCCACCATGCGCGGCCGCATCTGGAAAAAGGATATGGCCGTTATAGCCGACTTTGCGTCGTCGTTGAATTGCCCGACGCCCACGTTCGACTCCACTGTCGCGATCTACGACGCAGCGCTCGCACAGGGTTTCGGTGAGATGGACGCGGCTGCCGTTTGCAAGGTGCTGGAGGCACTGGCGGGTCTGCGGCGGTAATGACTGCACGACACGTGGCGACCGCGGATCAGAATGGGTTCCAAGTCGGCTTGTGACTGAACTTCAGGTAACCGACATTCGCGCCCAGACGCAGTCCGACGCCAGACCGTATTGGAGCCATGGTGATGTGATCTTTGCCGAGCAACGTCACACCAACGCCGCCGACCACATAGGCCGAGCCATCAATGCCGCCAAAACGGTCATAGAGTTCGCGCGTGTCGCGCAAATTGTACACGAGGATCATGGTCTTTGACCCCGCGGCGCCAGCGTCGAAACCCAGAGACGGGCCCTGCCAGTAGATCGGGAACGAACCCGCATCTTTGGTGAACAGCGTACCTTGGCCGTAGCGCAGTCCCGCAATGAACGCCCCGCCGCCTTCCTCACCGAGAATGTAGCCGTTAGGGCGGCCCTGGCGGCTGAACGTGTGCTCGACAGCTTTCGCCATGCTCTGGCTGATGGAGCCGAACAGCGAGTGACCGGCGCCCTTGATTTCGTCCGGCGAGTAGGTTGAATCTGTGCGCTGATCCCGGCTGCGATAGGGCGGAGGTGCATCGCCACTGTAGGCCGGACGGCGGTCGTCGCCACCGCCGGAGGGATTGTAAGGCTCGCCGTAGCCACCCGATGGAGCGCCAGCAGGTGGGCGATAGGAATCACTGCCGCCGTAAGTCTGACCGTAAGTCTGGCCGTAAGTCTGGCCGTAAGTCTGTGCGGGCGCAGGCGCGCCGTAACCGGATTGGCCGCCGCCATAAACAGGAGGTTGGCCACCAGCCGGGCGATACTGCGATCCATTGTAAGGGGGTGCGTAGGGCGGCGGCGAGCCAGCATATGTTGGGGCCGAATAAGAGGGGGCCGGAGATGAATACGAAGGCGGGGCTCCGACGTAAGACGGCGCAGCTGTCGGTGCAGCCTGGTATCCGGAGCCAGGACTCTGATAACCAGGACTCTGATAACCTGGGCTCTGATACCCCGACTGACCCTGTGCGCTGCCGTAAGTCGGTGCCGGCCCAGCAGTGCCATCGCCGTTCAAAACACCGAGCCCGCCACCCTGATCTGTCGGTCGGTAGGCGTCATTGGCGCGCGGGCGCGGCGACTGGGCCATCGCGACCGACTGGGCAACGACAAGGCTTGCTGTCGCGACCACCAGCAACGATCTCAAACGGTAAGAAGGGTTCGGGCAGTGGAGAGGGCGGGTCTGCATTAGCGCGGGTGCCTTAGATATTGGCTGAGCTCGGACGGGCATGGTTGCCCTTGGCCAAGCATTGGGCCAGTTGGCCGTTTAACCCTCAGCTTTCGCTAGAAAGTGTTACCAAAATATGTCTGACGCGCGGCACCGGTGAGATTTTATCAACTCATCACCCGTTGCTGCGACTGGCGTTGCATCGTCACGTCGAAGACGTGCGTTACAGGAAATGCCTTGCGTGGCCGCTCTGGGATAGTATCGAATACTAATCTCCCAAGGGTGGACGGCAACCGTGTCATCGGAAGGCGGACGTCATGAAGCAAACGATTAATAAAGTCGGGCTCGGCGCATTCGCGATAGCGTTGCTCTATCTCGCCTGGCCGCTCTATGCCACTTGGCAGCTTCGACAGGCTGTCAAGACGCGGGACATCCAGGCATTGGAGACACGCGTGGATTGGCCCGTGCTGCGTGCCAACCTGAAGCCGAAGGTGTTGCAAGCCGTGCGCGACAACGCCGAGGCGACCACCGGCTTCACGGGTGTTCTGAAACGAGCGGTCGGCGAAAAGATAGCCGACAAAGGCATTGATTGGATTGTCACGCCAAACAACTTGTCGCGGATCCTGGCGGGCCGCGAATTTTACGCCAAGCGCATTCAAAAAACGCAGCCAGGTGCGCCACCGCCACAGCCAAGCCCGGGCGCAAACAATCCAGCCGGAGGCGATCTCGAAGATCCAGAGGATCCATTGCCGCCGCGCCGCATCCGTTGGGCCTTCTTCGAAAGTCCAACGCGTTTCCGCATTGAGGCGAGCCACCCGCGCATAGCCAACGCACGTATGGTCACGATCCTCGCCCAGCAGGGTTGGGGCTGGAAATTGATCGACGTCTCGCTGATCGAGACCCCTGACAAATGACAAAGCTGAGTAGGATTCGCGCGAAACAAATGGGACAATAGCCATGCGGCCAGCCAGCAAAGGCCCCCTTGAATCTCTCTATTTCACTTATCCAACGTTTCGCGCGGCTCGCGCATTAGAACTTGACGGCAGCAGCGTCCAGCATCCCGTGGTAATCGCCGGTGCCGGACCGATCGGCATGACGGCTGCGCTGACCTTGGCGCGCTACGGCGTAAAAAGTGTGCTGCTCGACCGCAAAAACACCTTCAACGATGGCAGCCGCGCCATCTGCATCGCGCGGCCGAGTATGCAAATTTTGGAGCGTATAGGTGCGGTACAGCCGTTCCTCGAAAAGGCACTCGGCTGGCGTTACGGCCGCAGCTATTACCGCGGCCAACAGATCTATCGCTTGGAAATGCCGCACACAGACGATGATAAATATCTGCCCATGTACAACCTGCAACAACAGTACATCGAGCAATATCTCCACGACGCCGTCGTTCGCTCACCACTGATCGACATGCGCTGGCAAAGCGACGTGACGGATGTAGCACAAGACGACACCGGCGCGACCATTTCTGTCGCTTCGCCGCATGGCGCCTATTGTCTTCGGGCCGAATATGTCCTGGCAGCTGACGGTGCGCGCAGCCCCATCCGCTCAAGACTAGGCTTGCGTTTGCAGGGCGCCAACTATGAAGGCCGCTACGTCATTGCAGATGTGCGCATGGTTCACGATTTCCCAACTGAGCGGCGCGCGTACTTTGGTTCAACCGCTGTGCCGGGTGGTACGGTATTGATCCACAAGCAGCCCGATGACATCTGGCGCATCGACTACCAGCTTGCAGCCAACGAACGTGACGAGGAGGCAACATTTGAGCCCACGTTGCGCGCTCGCGTTCAGGCGATCCTCAATGAAATAGGCCACACCGGGACTTGGGACCTCGAATGGTGGAGCATCTACCAGGCCAACACGTTGGCGCTCGATGACTATCGGCATGGCCGCGTAGTCTTCATTGGCGACAGCGCCCACATCGTTCCGATCTTTGGCGTCCGTGGTTTGAACAATGGTCTAGCTGATGCCCACAACATTGGCTGGAAACTTGGTTATGTTTTGCAGGGCCACGCAGACCACAAGCTGCTCGACAGCTATTCGCCCGAGCGTCGCAGCGCCACGCTGGACGTGTTTGCCAATGCCACCAAAAGCACGCGTTTCATGACGCCAGCGACACGCGGATGGGAACTGATGCGCGAGGCAGCGCTGTCACTTTCGTTAACAGAAGCGTTCCCGCGCAACTTTGCCAATCCGCGTCAGATGCAGCCGCATACCTACGCCGACAGCCCTCTCTTCGCCGCACAAACCTCTGAAGCCGAATTTGTCGCCGGACCCACATGCGGTGCGTTCGCCCCCGATTTGCGTTTGTCCAACGGCACATATCTTCTCGATCATGCCGGCGATGGCTTCACATTGATCATTTTTGGCGCTGAGACCTTTGTCGGCCTTCAACACCTGACATCGCGCGACCCATTTCTCGCCACCGTCTCGGTTGAAATCACCGACGCCGCCGTCCATCGTTATGATGCTCGCCCTGGAACGGTATACCTGCTCCGCCCAGATCTGCATGTAGCTGGCCGCTGGCGGGCATTTGACACCTCTGCAGTTACGCGCACACTAGAGGCCAGCCTCGGGAGGTCTCCATGACACTGCCGTTCGACGATCTTGAGCATGTCTACGATGCGCTCGCAGTCAGCATCGACGAGGCCGGGCCCGAGCGCGAGGCACTGTTTCTTGCCAAGCTCACCTTAATGCTCGCCGACGCAGTGGATGATGTGGCAATCGTTCACCGCTGCCTTGCGACGTCACTTGCCAATCTACCACCCCTTGCGAGCGGCGAGCAGCCGTCCGTCGACTGAACCACGCGACAAACAACACCACCATCGGACCCAACCGCATGCGTCTGCTCGCAAAGCCCCTTTATCTGCTCGCCGCCACAAGCCTCTGGGCAGCGACCGCGATGGCACAGCCCGTCGCGCTTGGCCAAGGCGGAAGCCTCAGCCTCGGCGAGGTCCTTGACGTGGCCAAACCCTATCCGAACCTGACCACGCAGGTGCGGCTGCGCCTCATCGCTTCAAACACGACCAAAGACAAAGTAACCTGCTCGGCACAGCGCTTTTCTAACACCTGGACGGGGCTCAGCGGCGCGCGGCTGGCCCCATACGTTTGCCCGATTGGAAAGCGTACGCTGACCATCACAACCGAGCCGACTTATTATGACAAGGCTGGCTACAAGTTGAAACCAAGCGATCCCGCCTTGGCCGTAAAGGCCGCGAAGGTAACGGAGAGCCGCCTCAAATGGTCATGGAAATAAGTCGATCAGGGATACGCCCATGGCACGCGTTACTTTGATCGGACCGCTGCGCACTCTTGCTGGCATCGCGACGCTGGAGATCGAGGCGCACAACATTCGCAGCTTGCTTGCAGCCCTCGCTGAGCGCGTGCCAGCATTGGCGGCCGAGATCGACGCAGGCGTTGCCGTGGCCGTCGACGGCCAGATTTTCCAAGACGCCCTACTGCAGCCGTTGGCACCTGATGCCGACGTACATCTCCTGCCACAGATCGCCGGAGGATGAGAGAGGTCGCATGATGCCACCCGCCGGTTTCACCTCACCCTTTATCCTCCCAGACAGTCCGAGACCGAATGACCCAACGCACCAATAAAGTCCTCCGCATTACCTCGTTGCCGGGGGACGGCATCGGCCGCGAGATCGTTCCCCCCGCCTTGATGCTGATCGACATGCTGCAAAAGCGCCTTGGTGGGTTTGAGATACGTGTGGAGGAGCGGCTCGATTGCGGTGCAGCCTATTTCCAGACCAGCGGCGAAGACTGCTCGACGAAAGCGTTCGAGACGGCACGCCATGCCGATGCGATTTTGCTCGGTGCCATGGGGCTGCCGAGCGTGCGTTTGCCAAGCGGAACTGAGATCGCGCCGCATTTGCGCATGCGCGAGGAGTTCGGCCTTTTTGCCGGCGTGCGCCCTGTCAAAGCGTATCCAAACACGCCGCGCCGGTTGCTCGATGAACGTGCCGAGAAGATCGACTTAATCGTTCTGCGGGAATCAACTGAAGGCTTGTTCTATACCCAGGGTCGCGGTGAGGTGATCGGCGACACGGAAGCGCGCGAAACCTTGCGTATCACGCGCAAGACAACTGAAAACCTCTGCGATGTAGCGTTTTCCCTGGCCCGCAAACGCAAGGCGCGGGGCGGCAAGGGGCGTGTCACCTGTGTTGACAAGGCAAACGTGTTTCGTGCTTTCGCCTTTTTCCGCAAGATCTTTGACGAACGTGCGGCACTGAACCCCGACATCTCGGTCGGGTACAATTACGTTGATGCCATGGCGCTCGATCTCGTCCGCAAGCCCTGGGAGTGCGACGTGCTCGTGATGGAGAACATGTTCGGTGACATTCTTTCAGATCTAGGTGGCGGTCTGGTCGGTGGCATGGGCATGGCGCCTTGCGCGGAGTTGGGGCTCGAACACGGCCTGTTTCAACCAGCCCACGGGTCCGCCCCCGATATCGCCGGACAGGACAAAGCCAACCCATCAGCAACCTTTCTTTCTGTAGCATTGATGCTTGACTGGTTAGCGGAACGGCACGGCATCGAACAGCTGAGTGTGGCGGCGGGCCTGCTCAACAGCGCCATAGAGCGCGCCTTTGCCGAACGTCGTTTGCGTCCGATGGAGTTTGGCGGCGACCAGGGCCTGAAAGCTGCGACGTCAGCCGTCGTCGAGACTCTGACCGAAGAACTGGCGCGCGTCTGATTTCTGCACTGCACCGAATTCTGGCGGACCGGTGATTTGCCTCTACACACGCGGGCGACAAAGCATGATATACGGCCATTGAAATGAACGTCCGCGAGAGTCTATGGCCGAAGATCCTTATAAGGTTCTGGGAGTTCCGCGCGGGGCGAGCGAGGACGAAATTCGTCGCGCCTATCGAAAACTTGCCAAGGAACACCACCCCGACCTGAACCCTGACCGAACTGCGGCCGCCGAAGAGGCACTGAAGATCATCAACGGGGCCTTCGCGATCCTTGGTGATGAGACCAAGAAGCGTCAATTCGATGGAGGCGCCATTGATGCCGACGGGGAACCACGGCGGGCCTATAGTCGGGCTGGCGCCAGCGCCGGTCGGCCAGGCGGCCCAGGCGGCGAAGACTTCGGCTTCACCGACATCTTTACCGACCTGTTCGGCCGAGGCAAACAGGGCCCCCTTCCAATTCGCGGGCAGGATGTGCGCTATTCGCTTGAAATTGATTTTCTCGAAGCGGCCGTCGGTTCCCGCAAACGCGTGACCCTGCCCGAGGGTGGTGTCCTGGATCTGGCCGTTCCTGAGGGGGTTTCAGATGGCCAGACGCTGAGGCTCAAAGGCAAAGGTCTTGCCGGCCAGCGCGGCGGCGAAAATGGTGACGCCCTGGTCGAGATCAAGGTACGCACTCACCCAGAGTTCCGCCGCGACGGCGATGACATCCTCTATAACTTGCCCATCACTATCGACGAGGCCGTGCTTGGCGCGCGCATCGAGGTCCCAACGATCAGCGGCCGCGTGCAGCTCACCCTCCCCAAAAGCACATCATCCGGCCGGGCTTTTCGGATAAAAGGAAAGGGCGTGAACAACGCCAACACGGCCACGCAAGGCGATCAAATCGTCACCGTGCAGATTGTATTGCCCGAGCGGCAGGACGAGCAACTGGCCTATTTCCTATCGGAATGGCGCAAGAAGAGCGCCTATCGGGTGAGATAGCGCCGTTGACGGAACGCGTCATGATCAAGCCGGTTGTCCGATTGTGTGTTGGCGCGTCGCTGCTTGTTGCAGCGCTGGCAGCGTCGGTTATGGCTCAGGAGCGCCCGGCGCGCTTGCTGCCCGGCAAGGACTTCCAATCCGTCCAAACGCAAGCCCTGCAAGCTGACGACGGCGCCAATCCCGGCATGTTGTGGGTGGAGGAAGGCGCCAAAATGTGGGTCGAGCCCGCTGGTGTGTCACGAAAATCTTGCGCCACGTGTCACGGCGATGCCGTGCAGTCGATGAAGGGCGTGGCGGCGCGCCTGCCGATTGTCGATACCAACACGGGCAAGCTGACGAACATTGAAGCCCGCATTCAAACGTGCCGCACGGAGCGGCAAGGCGCCCCCCCCATAGCCTATGAGAGTCAGGAATTGCTGCGCTTAACAGCCTACGTGTCGATCCAGTCGCGTGGTTTACCGCGCTCCGCGGCCATCGATGGACCGGCGCGACCATTTTTTCAGGCGGGCCGCACCTTCTGGGAAACGCGCCAAGGACAAATGAATCTTGCCTGCAGTCAGTGCCATGATGATAACATCGGCCGGAAATTGCGCGGCGACACCATCAGCCAGGGCCAGTCCCAAGGTTGGCCAGGCTACCGGCTCGATTGGGGCAGTGTCGGCTCGCTGCATCGGCGCTTGCGCGCCTGCAGTCTCGGGGTCCGCGCCGAAATCCTCGATTTCGGTTCACCGGAATATCTGGCCCTCGAACTCTATCTGGCGTGGCGTGGCGGCGATTTACCAATCGAAAGCCCAGCCGTAAGGCGATAGTGAGATGGGCCGACGATCCCGAGTTTTGCCGCAGTTTCGAATCTAAGGTAGGTTTTACCTTAGAACGGTTGGCCGACACGCCAGCCAAAAGGTGTGTGGCATGATTGGGCAGCGCTACATTGCGGTGACATGCGGCGCTCTGTTGGCGATCGGCATGGCGACGGGCGCAGGTTCTCAAGAACCGAAGCAAGTGCCCAAGGAGCCCGATCCCGGCGCGGCGTTGCATGCCCCGACTCCTGGCAACGTCGTCCAACCGGTTCGCCCACAATCGCCGACCGTCGCCGCGCGCACGTTGTTTGGTGCCGCAAGCACGCCAACGACACTCGCAGCCCGTGCCATCGGCAACTACGCCAAGGGGTGCTTGGCGGGTGGCAAAGCCTTGCCAGTGGATGGGCCAGCTTGGCAGGCCATGCGCCTATCCCGCAATCGCAATTGGGGCCACCCGGACATGGTCGCGCTCGTGCAAACGCTGGCAACCGACGCCAAAGCCAAAGACGGTTGGCCAGGCTTGCTTGTCGGCGATATTTCGCAGCCGCGTGGTGGTCCGATGCTGACCGGCCATGCGAGCCATCAGATTGGCCTCGATGCTGACATCTGGTTCACGCCGATGCCCGACCGAAAGCTCTCAAAGATCGAACGCGAAGAGATGTCCGCCATCTCAATGCTGGCGCCCGGCGCGCTCGCGGTGGACACACAAATATTTACATCCGCGCATGTGAAGCTGCTCAAACGCTCAGCCTCCTATGACAAGGTGGAGCGCATTCTCGTGCACCCAGCCATCAAGAAGGCCGTCTGCGAGATGACAGCAACAGACGCCGACCGCGGCTGGCTGACCAAGGTGCGGCCCCTCTGGGGCCACTACTATCACTTCCATATCCGCATCGGTTGCCCCACGGGTTCGGCCGGTTGCACGGCGCAGAAGGCGGTACCGGGCGACGACGGCTGCGGCAAGGAAGTCGCGGACTGGCTCAAGTTGATTGCCAAGCCCCCAACCCCGACCCCAACCGAGGGCGAGCCAAAGCAGCTCACGCTTGAGCAACTGCCCGCGGATTGCAAAGTCGTATTGGAAGCCGGGAGAGGGTAACGGTAAAGTACTGATTTCCGCCGCCCCGAACCCCTGACGAATCACGGCGCAACAGTCAGCCCATGCACGTGGTGCTTGGTGATCAAACCGCCGACCAGGCTTGAGTGTTTCGCATCGCGAACGAATGCCTCAAGCCAAACGGCGGCTTCGACATTTTTGCGTGAGGTGCCGATGGCCTGCTGCACGGCGGAAAACTGACCCTCCAGAATGCGCGCGCCCGGCATCAGCTGCAAGTCGGTAATCAGACGCGGCTCAAGGCCGGCGAGTACGTCGAGCTTGTCATCACGAAAGCGCGTGAAGCTGTCAGCAATCGTCTCTGAAAGCACCAGCGTTGCATGTTTGATGTTGCGCTCAAGCCAAAGGCCATAGGCCGTTCGCGCCGTGACAGAGATCCGCACCCCTGGACGGTCGACGTCACCGACAACAGCAATCGCAGAACCTGGCGGCACCATGTAGGTCGAGCGAATCTCCACATAAGCCTTGGTAAAGATGATTTTCTCGGCGCGCTGCGGCTCAGCCCCGATCAACCCGATATCCCAGGTGTCGCGATCAACCTGATCAGCCAGCAAACCCGGCTGCGGGAACGTCACATAAGCCACCGGCACACCAATCAGGCGCGCGATTTCAGCGGCCATATCCGGCGCCACGCCGACGGGATCGCCGTTGGTGGCTTTGCCTGTGACGAGCAGAAAGTTCGACAAATTAATGCCGGCACGGAGCGTTCCGGTTGGGGCGAGTTGCTGGCGGACGAGTGGGGACATGCTTGCCTCAAGAGGTTTTGATGACCGTAGGGCCATCGCCGCCCAAGAGCAAATCGGATGCCAGGCACAGTGTGTCGCTCGCCCTTTAACCAAAACACAGTTCCGTCGTTGCTCTTGGCGCCACGCATGCCGATGAAGCCTTCGGAGCACACGAACATGAACAGCACAGGGACAACATGTATCATCGGCGCGGGCGCTTCAGGCCTCGCAGTCGCCAAGACTTTTGCCGCCCGCGGCCTGCAGTTTGAGGTGCTCGAGCGCGAACGTGATCTCGGCGGCCTTTGGAATTCCAACACGAACGCTGGCTTGGTCTACGAAAGCACGCACCTTGTTTCGAGCCGCGATGCCACGGGTTGGCTGGACTTCCCCATGAAGGTCGAAGCCTATCCGGACTATCCGAGCCACGAGCGCGTGCTCAGCTATTTTCGCGACTACGTCGCAGCCTTCGGCATCGCTCCATACTTGAGTTTCAACACAACCATCGAACGCGTCACACCTCGGGGCAACGGCTTCGATGTCCAGGTCAAAGGCGAGCCAACGGCGCGGCGCTATGACAACGTGGTTGTCGCGTCAGGCCACCACGAACGAGCCCGAGAGCCAACGTATCCCGGCACATTTACCGGCGAAAAACTGCATTCCAAGGACTACCGCAGTTCGCGCCAACTGCGCGACAAGCGTTTGTTGGTGATCGGCGCTGGCAATTCGGCGTGTGATATCATTCGGGACGGCGTCCATGCCTCAGGCGCCAAGGTGGTTATGAGCATGCGCCGGCCCACGTGGTTCGTGCCAAAATTCATGCTTGGCTTTCCAACGCACGACGTGGTCGCCAACGTAGAGTGGCTCATGACGCCGCTGCCGCGCGTTATGAAACGATGGGTGCATCAGTTCGGACTATGGTTGATCCAGGGTCCGCCCTGGCGTTATTATTTGCCCCAGCCAACGCACTGGCTCGACCAAGCGCATCCAACCATGAGCGATGATATCCCGCGTTTTGCGGCTCACGGTCGGCTCATTGTAAAGCCCGGGATCGAGCGCTTCGACGGCAACGATGTCGTGTTCTTGGATGGCACCCGCGAGACCGTCGATTTGGTCGTGTTTGCGACCGGCTACGAATTGACGATCCCGTTCCTCAATCGCTCTTTGTATCAGAGTGAAACTGGCCGCCGCCCGCTGTACCTGTCCCTTGCGCACGCGGCACATCCCGGGCTCTATTTTGCCGGCCTTGTTCAGGCGAACGGGTCGATTTGGCGCCTCGCGGCAGCACAGGCGGAGGTAATGGCGCGCACCATTCTGGCCAAGTCGGCCGCGCCGGACGAGTATGCAGCGTTCTATGCCCGGGCCGCGGTGGCGAGCACAAAATCGGTACGGGATGCCGGCTTCGTTACGTCAGAGCGCCATGCGCTGGAAACGAACTACTATGACTATACCCGACAGCTGACGCGCGAAGCCCGACGGTTCCGCACTATGAAGGCCGCGAAGTGGACAGATCAGCCAAAAGCATCGAACATGAAGCCTGTCGCAGCAGAGTGATGTTACGGCCTCGATCGGACCTTTTGACCGTCGGTAAAAGCAGTTGCGCCGTCACTCCGGTATGATCTTGCCGGGGTTGAAGATGTTATCGGGATCGAGTGCCAGTTTGATCTGCCGCATGACGGAAACGCCCTCACCGATTTCTGCCTCCAAATACTTCATTTTACCCTGCCCGACGCCATGTTCTCCGGTGCACGTGCCGTCCATACGGATGGCGCGCTCCGTCAGTCGCCCAACGAAGTCCTTGATGGTCGCCGCCTGCGCTGGGTCACCTTTGTCGAACACGGGCGAGCAATGGAAGTTGCCGTCGCCGACATGGCCGACGATCGGCGAAATGATGCCCATGCGCGCGATGTCCACCTTCGTTTCCATAACGCACTCGGCGAGGCGCGAAATCGGCACACACACGTCGGTTGCGAACACGTCCTTGCCGGGCCACGTAGACTTAACCGCCCAATAGGCATCGTGGCGGGCCTTCCACAGGCGCTTGCGATCCTCTTCTCGCTCGGCCCAGTCAAAACCGATCGCGCCCTCGCTCTCAGCGATGTCCTTAAAGATCGCAACTTGGTCACGCGCGCCGGCATCGGTGCCGTGAAACTCCAAAAACAGCATCGGCACTTCAGGCAGGCCAAGCTTCGAGTGCACGTTCACGGCGTGCACCTGCACCTCATCGAGCAGCTCCATGCGCGCAATACCGAGCCCAAGCTGGATCGCTTGGATGACGGCGTTACAAGCACCCTCAAGTGTCTTGAACGGGCACACGGCCGCCAGTATTTTTTCAGGTGTGCCATATACGCGAACAGTCAGCTCGGTGAAGATGCCAAGCGTCCCCTCCGATCCGACCATCAAACGTGTGAGGTCGTAGCCGGCCGAACTCTTCCGCGCGCGCGTACCGGTTTTTACGATGCGCCCGTCAGCGAGCACCACGGTTGCATTGATGACGTTTTCCCGCATCGTGCCATACTTGACAGCCGTTGTGCCCGACGCGCGGGTGCCCGCCATTCCGCCGATGGTCGCTTCACCTGCGCCGGGATCAACGGGAAAAAATAGACCTTTGTCTTTGATGTAGTCATTCAATTGCGTGCGCGAAACGCCTGGCTGCACACTGACATCAAGATCGCGCTCATGGACCGCCAACACCTTGTTCATGCGGCTGAAATCGACGGAAAAGCCACCCTCGGGAGCATTGACATGACCTTCAAGCGACGTCCCGGCCCCAAAGGGAATGATCGGCACCTTATGTGCACTCGCGACACGTACGATCTCAGACACCTCTTGCGCCGTTTCGACGAACACGACCGCATCTGGCGGCTGGTTTTCGAGCCATGTCAGCGTATGCGCATGTTGGCGGCGCAGCGCCTCCCCGGTCTGCAATCGCTCCCCGAAACGCTGTCGCAAGATGTCAACCGCGGTCGCGGTTTTCGCGGGATCGCGCGGGCGGGCGGCTGCAGCCATGGTGGGGCTCCGGAAAGAAGGTGCGCAAAATGTTGGCGCTTCCTAAGCAGACTTTGCCTCAGCCGCCAACGAGGTCACACGACCCAGGACCTGTGCGTTTCGCCCGCGACGTGCCATTCACAGCTCGAGCGTCAACTTTGACAACCCCATTTCGGCTGAAAGTAGCCTCCCATGAAGGTGCCCCGCGCCGCCGGACCTCTCCTGTTGATGATGACGGCGCTGACCGTTATGGTTGTCAATCCTTCGCACGCGGGCGTCGAGCAACCGACGGTAATAGACACCGAGACCGTTGCCACAACAGTGTCGCGCAAGGGCTGCACGCTCGGCCAGCGGTATTCCTCGTACCACCGGCGGTGTGTGCCCTGGATCCTAGGCTAAAGCATTCTCCGACGAAGCGGACACCGGTCCGTCGTAGAATATGCGTCAAAACAAAGACTTCTAGAGCGCATCCCGATTATATGAGATCTTGATGCGCTCTAACCCACGGCGGCTCGCGTATCGACGATATAAGACCATGACGAGTGTTGAGAGGCTGAGTATGCGTACGTCGTCGATACATGCAGTCGTCGCGCTTTTCGTGGCGTCGCTGGTGGCCACCACTACACCCGTTTTGGCTATCGGCCCGACACAAGAACTGCCGGCCGGTGGTTTGGTCTTCGCCGGCCAGGATAAAACGGAAATCACGAGCGAAGATCTGACCATCGGGATCGACCGGGTCGACATCACCTATGTGCTCCGAACGGCTGACCGGGAACGCTCAGCCCTGGCCATCGCCTTTCCCATGCCGACGATTGATCTCGCGCAATTGCAAGGCAGCGACGTTGCCATGTCGGCCTTCGACCCGTCGAACCCAACGAACTTTGTCGGCTTCTGGGCTCTTATTGACGGACAGCCTGTCGAGCCAGAGGTCGATGTACGTGCTTTTTCAGTTGGCCTCATCGACGTGACGCGCCGACTTTTGGATCTCGGCCTGCCGCTCAACCCTTTGGCAGCAGACGTCGCGGAACGCCTCGCGGAACTGACCTCCGACGTGCGCAACGACTTGGCTGACAGCTCAATCGTCAGTGTTGTCGACAACATCGTGAAACCACTTTGGGCGCTGCGTACGGTGTTTCATTGGCGCGTGATTGTCACGTCCATGGCACCGGTCACAATCCAGCATCACTACAAACCCATTACGGGCAGCGCGATCTGGTCAGCCACAATCGCCGAGCAGCTAAAGATGAAATACTGCCTGTCTGACGAGGATGCGGCACTGTTGGATCGGCGCGCCGCGGAAGGTAAGGCGCCGACTGTGTACTGGGTGCATTATCATCCGGCGGCCAACACTTGGATCCGCGGACCGTCCGAAGCGTTTCGATTGACGATCGACAAGGGTAACACAGACAGTATCGCGTCGACCTGCATCAAAGGCTTAGTCCCCACGTCCGCGACAACGCTCGAACTCATTGCCAGCGACCGCACCGATGACACTGAGATCGATGTGTTGTTCATCGAATAACGTCGGCGTTTTGGAAACTGCTGTGCGTCTCCGGTGGGAGCACGGCGATCACCACCCAAAACTGTTGCTAAATTGAATCATGCAAATGCTTTAGTGAACTATTCGGAGTCCGGATATGCACTGATCAATTTAAGTTTTTGATGTTGCGAGGTATTCTAAATGCATCGTGATTCGGATCTTACCCGCACGATCAGAGAGACGTCGAGAACTACAAAACAGGAAACTCCTCCCATGGCACGTGCTGCTGCAAAGACTGTCAAGAAAGCTGCTCCGAAGGCGAAAGCCACGGTCAAAAAGACCATCAAAGCCTCGGCCAGCGTGAAGCGCTCTGGTTCGGCTCGCCGCAAGGGCGTCACCAAGGTTGCCCCGAAGGCCGCCGTGAAGGCCGCTCCGAAGGCTATCGTGAAGGTTGCTCCGAAAGCAAAAGCTGCAAAGATCGTCGCATCGAAGATCTGAGCTGGTGAGATCTGCAAGATGAGCCGTCATTGGGCGTGACGGCTCGGCTTGCGGTGACTTTCGAATTCGGCCGCTTCGGCGGCCGAATGCGTTTCAGGCCCCAAATGCATCACAGGCCCACAGTGCGTGACAGACCCACAATGCCTGACAAACAATGTATTTTATCCCGCGCGCATTCATGACTATAAAGCTCCACGCTTGAGCCCTGCCGCCGCATCTGCTTGAGGACACCGAGGCAGCGCCGGCAAAATGGAGCACATCGGGCATGGCTCAAGATCAAGACGCAGCGTTCGCCCGTGCCCGAAAATTTCTAACGGATGCAACGTTTATTGGTCGCCTGGCACCCACATCGCTCGATCAATTGATGAAGCGCGCGCACCTGCGCAGTCTCGCTAAAGGCGACACCGTCTACCAGCGCGGCGACACCGGCGACAGTTTGATGGTGATCGTCACCGGACGCCTCAAAATCTGGAACACCACGGCGGATGCGCGCGAGGTGGTGCTTAATTTTCTCGGACCCGGCGATATCAACGGCGAGATCGCGGTGCTTGACGGCGGCCCACGCACGGCCACGGCCACAGCGTTAGAGGCAACGGAGGTCGTGGTGCTTTACCGGCGGGACTTGATGCCCGTGCTGGAGCAGCAACCGGCAGCGCTGGTCGAAGTCGTGCAGGTACTGTGTGAAAAACTGCGCTCTGCGTCCGAAATTGTCGAAGATGTGCAGCGCACCATGCGGGCACGCGTAGCGTCCGGTTTGCTACGTTTGGCCCGCCAGCACGGCCGCCAAACCAAAGATGGTATCGTCTTTGACCTCAAAGCCTCCCAGAGCGATCTTGGTGCCTATCTCGGGCTGAGCCGCGAAAACACCAGCCGCCAGATCGGCCATCTGCGCGACGCTGGATTGGTCACCATGGTCGGGACAGCCATCACGGTGCTCGACAGCGATGCCCTCGCAGAGTTGGCCGCCCATGAGGATGCCTGACGCAGCCGCGCTACTCAAGAAGCTTAGATCGCGACCGCTTACCCGCACGCCAGTCCTCATCTGGTTCGGTACCTGCGCATTGGTCGGCCTCTATCTCTGGAGCGGGCTAGCAGAAGCCTGGCGCGAGCGCGCGTTCGATCACGTCGCAGCGCTTGGTCGTCAGCCGCAAAGGCACGTCACCGTCGTCGATATCGATCAGGCCACATTGGCCACGTTCGGCAACTGGCCGCTCAGCCGTGGTGTGCTTGCGACGCTCTTGGACCAGATCAGCGAGGCGAAACCAGCGTTGGTCGTGCTTGATATCCTAATCGACGGACCGGATCAGCGATCCCCAGCAGCCAAAGCCCGGCAATTGGCGCAAGAGCTGAG
>JANNXS010000041.1:0-4545 GCA_031409695.1 Hyphomicrobiaceae bacterium | reverse complement strand
GAGGCTGACATGAGCCAACACTACGATCTCATCATCTTTGATTTCGATGGTGTCGTCGCCGACAGCGAGTTGCTGGCAAACACCTTGCTGGCTGAACATCTGACGTCGCTTGGCCGTCCGACCACGGTCGACGATAGCATTCGCCTGTTCATGGGCAAGCGGGCCGAGGATATCGCAGCGCTGGCCCTCGAGTGGGTTGGTCGAACCGATATCGAAAACTTTTCCGAAGCCTACCGCAACTATTCCAAGCCGCGCATGTGGGCGGAAGTGAATCCCGTCTCAGGGGTTGACGCGTTTCTGTCGCAGAGCGCCCATATGCCCCGCTGCGTGGCCTCATCCAGCCGCATCCAGTGGATCGACCACAACGTCGACAAGTTCGGTTTTCGCGGCCATTTCGGCACGAATCTGTTCAGCGCGACAGAGGTGAAAAACGGCAAACCTGCGCCGGACATTTTCCTGCTGGCGGCCTCGCGCATGGGCATCGAGCCGAAGCGCTGTCTCGTACTTGAAGATAGTCCAGCCGGCGTCATGGGCGCCCGGGCGGCCGGCATGACGGCAGTCGGGTTCATCGGCGGCTCCCACATGCTTCATCAAGCGCGGCGAGACGACCATAAAGCACGGCTTGAAGCGGCCGGCACAAACAGTATCGCTGAAAGCTATATCGACGTCGCAAAATTCATTGGCCTCGCGTAAAACGGGGCCACAAACCGGAACGGCTTGAGCGGGCTCGCTTATCGGGCAACCAAGACCTGCGCTACCTGCTTCGCCCGTGATTTGCGTTTGCGCTTCGGCTTTTGGGCCGGCGCGTCCGCCATGCGCTCATAGCGCACGCCTGGAAAAATAATCACTTCAGCGGTTCTACCGTCGATGGCGGTTGACGGCTTGCGGGTGGGAAATGTCAGTTGAATGAGCGTAGCCATGGGTCCGTTGTCCGATGACGAGGGGAACTTTAGGAGGGGTTGGTCTTTCGTGAGCGCACGCACACGGATGATTCGCGCTTGCACCGATTGACGCTTGGCCGGGTTAACGACTGGTTAACGCCGCTCGCGACGCCAACGCCACCGTTGCGTCTCGGCACCATAAATACTCGATTATGTTGAATTTTTTGGAAAAATGAGCTGTTTCGGTTTCGGTTCTTGCGCGACGACAGTCACAATCGACGTGTCGGTTGCGATCCGGCAGCAGGGCGCCGTTGCCTCATCTTGTGCCGTTCCAGGTGGTCCGTGGTGTAATGAGTGAGTTGACGGTTGCCGCGATCTCACGCGCATCAATGACAGCACTGTCGTAGCAAGCGATAGCGTCGTCGGGCATCAAATAGGGGTTGATCTCGTCTCGATCCGGCGACAGCACCAGTTGCTCGATGGAGCGCTGAATGACCTCGGTGCGGTGCGTCTTTGGATTTCGGCTGATCAGGACACCATAGCGCGAGGCATTGGACGCGCGGGAACCGCCGACACAGTTTGCCGACACTAACCCCTGCAAGAGTCGAACGCCGTAGGGCATGTTGGCTGAGTCTTTGTTGATGGCCGACGTGGCGTTTGACGTGGCTGGCACGGACAGGTTCGAGATAAAAATCCGCATGCCCGGTGGCGTGATTTGCGACGGCCGGACTAGCGCCGACTGGAAGCAGCCGGTCTCGGCAACTTCGATATGATCACCCTCGATCAAGATAACATCGTCGATGGGCGCACCAGAAAGCGCCCCTTGCCAATCAAGGCGCGTCCATTTGCCATCACGTAAGTGGCGGATGTTGGTCAGGTCAGCATCAGGCCTAACCCCACCCGCTGACCGCAAGGCTGAGGCGACGTTCCGGTCAAGTGGACTGTCGCCCACTTTGCCGAGGCCAAGCTTCTCGTCCCGCGACGCAATCGTGAACCGGCCGGGGAGGAAGACCGCGCCTGTAATCGTGACGTTGATTGGGGCGTACAGCACCGGCCGGACGGCAATCTTAAAGCCCTCCGGCTCAAACAGTTTGGCTTTGAGCAGGGCGCGCTCGATGACTCGGCCGAGCTCACGGTTGGTCAAGCCCGTGGCGCGCACCTCGCCCGCGTAGGGCAAATACACGCGTCCATCGACGTTGATGACGTAATCCGCCGAGAACTCGGGCGAGCCGGGCACCTGCATGTTGAAGCGGTCGCCGACCGAATAGCGCATGACGACCTGTTCCAGCGTGCTGCGGTCACGCGGTTTGGCCGGGGTGGATATGTAATGGGTTGTGCCGGGCGGCGCGCACAGCTTGGCGTCGTATGTCCGGGCTGGGTGCTCGATCTGGTTGAAACGGCCCGACTGGGCGGTTTTCTCGGGGTCAAACAGTGAACCGGTGTGATTGCCCGGCCTGACCAATTCAGAGCAACCGCCAAGTGTTACCACCCCAAGGCACAGAAATTTCAGGAGTGAACGGGCTACCCGCTCAACCCTTCGCACGTCGCCCTTTGGCCCCGCGTGACGCCTCAACACTACAAACGATCCCTTACTCAACAGGGGATCTCTCTAGCGCACTCTGGCTGGCGACGGAATTAACTCTGCTGAATTCCACAGCAAAAAATTGGCACAGCCACGCCTGCAAAATCAAAGCACAAAAGATTCAAGTTATTGATTTTGATCGATTTCGGCGGACGGCACGTCTCCGGAAACGAGGCCGGCCAATGCCAATTCAGCGACAAGTGCGTCACTCTTGCCACGCCCCGCGCGGAGCGGCAGGGGTTGGCCAAGGTGCCAAAGGCGATCAAACGACCGGGCAGCAAACAGGGCCGCGTCTGGATTGTTCGGTTTTGGCAAGTCGAGTGCATCGCGCTTGGCTGGGTCACGGCGCATGCAGTCGCCGATCCAACACGTGGCCTGGCTCAAGACAATCTGTTCATGGGCATCGAAGTAGCGCGGGTTGCGCGACCAGCGGACGTCGCGGTCGAAGTCACAGCCCGCATCAAGCGACGTCCAAACGCCGGCGTCGCCACCTGTGGTCACAACGGCAAACAAGGCTCGCACACGGATGCCACACTCCGCGATAACACCGGCATGCCGGACGACGGCCTGCGCAATCGGGCTTTCGTGTGAGCGCGCCAGGATCGTCATTTCAATTGCGCCGTCATTGCGAGCTTGCGGTAGGTGAGTTTCAATGAATGCGGCAAGGTTTTGAATTTTGCCGTCGAGGCTGGAGACGACCATAGGCGTTGGGGCGTTGGTCATGCGGGCGGCGGCCTCCTGAGTGGCACCGGCGAGAAGGATTTCTATCCCTTCGTCCGTGCTCGTGTTGTGGCATCATACTAGCGCGCAATGGGGTTAATTATCGGTTGAGGCTCGGGCCATTTCGCGACGCTCCGGGCCGGCCGTTTGGGAAACACTTCTTCGAATTCTCACGTGCGTTTCGTCTCGGGCGCGAAGCGGCTCGCGATCTCGTCAAGCTGCTCGTCGCGCGGGATCTGGGTCCATGGTTCGAAGTCGGCGTCATCGGCCGCCATCAAGAGGTCGTCACTTACGATGACGGCGACCTGGGCCGGCTTTGGAAGGGCTTCGTTTTTCGGTGCGGCTGACACCTTCGTTGCCGTCATCTGGCTGGCCGTCGCGGCCAGCATAGCGCGCAACGACGCAGGCATGGTCGCATCCGTTGGTACATGGATCGTTACGCTGCGCTCAACGGCTTCGATGCGCATGGTCTCGTTTGGGGCGTGAGCCAACGGTTCAAGAGGCGGGGCGTTTGAGTTGACCGCCGGACGCAGGACCACCTCGGCCTGTTGCTCCAACCTCTGACGATGCGCCTGAAGGTCGGCAACCACTTCGGCTGTTGGCAGATCATGCGGCTCGACTGGACGGCGTTGTGCAGGACCCGGGTAGGTCGCGATGTTGCTGGCGGCCGGTTGCAGCACACGGCGCTCGGATTCCTGTGCCGCGGCTGCCGCGTAGGGACCGAATGCGGACGCTGTCGGCATGCTGGCTTCGGCGGCCGGCGCCATGACAGGCGATGTCCCAGCGACGCCGTTGGCGCGCGCCGCTGAACGCTGCAGTCCAGGGTGCGCGTACGCTGGTTGCGATTGAGCGGGCGGTTGCGGGACGGGCTGTGACGTGTTGGGCGCCGGGCGAGCCGCATAAGCCCCCGGGTAAGCTCCGACATAAGCTCCGTGGGTCAGAGGGGCTGGCGGCGCAACAAACGGCGCGGGTTGATAAAGCGCTTGCGACCCGCGGCCGGTGTGTGCCTGTCCTGACCCCGGCTGACCGAAACCCGGCTGACCAAAAGTTGGCGGATCGCTTGCCGAATGATCGAGAGTCGTCTGATCAAAATTCGGCTCACGGCTGGCAAAGATATCGTCTTCAATCCGGCGGCGCCGTTTCTCGGTTTCGACGCGCTTGGCCGCCCCCATGATAGCGCCGAGGATGATCTCGCTCCAGGCGCCGTCCTTGAATTTGTATAGGCGGAAGCTCTCGGAATTGGAAAACTTCGAGCCTTGCTTAGCGAGCTTTTTCTGGATTGCGCCTGTCGTGATGTAGGGCATCAGCACGCGCGAGAAGATCTTCTCCTTCTCAAAGCTCGTGAACAGATTGCCGAGCAAT
>JANNXS010000040.1:0-5350 GCA_031409695.1 Hyphomicrobiaceae bacterium | reverse complement strand
TCGCCATGGATCTTGAGCCGCCACGTCTCGCGGGCAACGCGAGCATCAGTTTCAGGCATCGGCGTCGGATATTCGTTGCGCACGTAAAAGTCCGAATGCGGCGTTATGTACTCGGTCTGATCCCAGTACCGCATGCCCTGGTTGGTGCCGTTCAGATCAACAAGGCGCGCGAGGTCTTTGGTGAAGCCCGGTCGCAAACGCTGCGGAAGGATCCGATCGCGCCAAAGGGGGGCAGGTGGTGCCGCGAAAGCGACAGTCGGTGCCAATGCTGCGGCAACGGCGCCCGAGGTGGCTGCCACAAAGAACCGGCGCCGACTGGCATTCTGCAGATTGCCTTGGTCTAAAATGGCAGCAGACTTATGGTGATCGGTCATGCAATTTCACCGCGCTAACACATGGTTAATGCGGGGAATTAAGACACGTGTTTGCGACGTGCACAACATGGTTAAGGCAATATAAAATCGTGTCGTTCGTTGATCGCTCTAACATCTGATACGGCTTGCACAATTTAAGTCCGCACAGTGGCCCGAATGGGAGCAACTAATTGGTTAACGCACTACTTTTATCAAGCCCTACGCAGCGCAGGATCACCGTCTTCAAGCTGGCGAGCCTCGGCGATGACCAGGATCGGCATGCCATCGATGATCGGGAAGGCCAGGCGCGCGGACCGGCTAATGAGCTCCTGGCGAACGGCGTCATAGGCAAGTGTCGTCTTGGTCAATGGGCAAACCAGAAGTTCCAGCAGGCGGGGATCGATCTGCGGCGTTCCAGCTGGTGGCGCTCCAGTCGGTTGGGTGCCGTCATCAGGGGTATCGTCGGTCACTGGACGCTCATCGGGTTAACCGGTGTTATTGCAGCGTTGAACCACTACCACCGCTGCGGCCGGCAGAAGCAATTTCCATCTCAGCTAAGGCAATCAGCAACTCGGAGCGGGTCTTCAGATCCACAGCTTCCAACAGCGCCTGCTTCTCTTCAGGGCCATAGGGGCTCATGATAGCGAGCGAATTGACCAGTTGCTCGTTGGCAGCCCGCCCGATGGAAGACCAGTCAGCTTTGAGGCTGCGGGCTTCAAGAAACCGCTTCAGGGTCGAGAGCAGTTTGTCCCGGTCGACGTCGTCAGCGCCTTCTCCAGGACGGAGATCAGCAGCATAGGTCTCATAGGAAACGGTGCTCGTGCGGTATTGCTTGCCCGACTCAACTTCGGCATCGATGGAAAACCGGATAACGCCGGCCAGCCCAACAATCAGGCGACCGTCGTCAAGCTCCTGGAAGGCGCTGACGCGGCCGGCGCAGCCCACTTGGCGCAGGGGAACACTCCGCCCCTCCGTCGGTTCGCTCTCGTTTGCTTCACGTGCGGGCTGGACGATGCCGACGATACGTGTTCCTGACATGGCTTCATCAAACATCTCAAGATATCGCGGCTCGAAGATGTTCAAGGGCAACGTTGCCCGCGGCAACAGGATTGCACCGCCAAGCGGAAACACCGGGATAACCCGGGGCAGCATACCCGTCGCCGTGTAGCGATCACTGGAACGCATGGAGTCCTCCGGGGCAATCAGCAGATACGCGTTGGTTGCCCCCCGTGTGTCTGCCTAGCTTATTGATTTCGCAGTGTACAAACGATGACCAGCGCACTCTGCGTCTCGACTACGAAAACAACACCGAAGACAGTCGCCGACGGCCTTCCAAGGTCGCTGGATCTTTTGGACCCCAAGCCTCAAACAACAGTACCAATTGCATGCGGGCCGCCTCGTCATTCCACTTGCGATCCCGGCGTATCGCGTCAAGCAGTTGATCGAGGGCTTCAACCTTTTTTCCGGTGGCTGCGTACGTTTTGGCTAGATCTATACGGGCTTGATAATCCTTCGGATTGGCCGCGACCCGTGCCTCCAACTCAGCGCTATCGCCAGCCGATGCGGCCTGCTTGGCGAGCGCCGCGGCAGCTTTGACCTGCGCGACGGCTGCGTTTGACATTTTGTCAGGCGGAACCAGCGCCAGGGTCTGCTCTGCCCGTTCGGTGTCGCCGCTCTTGAGGTAGCACTGGGCGAGACCAGCAAGCGCTGCTACGTTTTGCGCATCCTGCTCGAGGACCGCAGCAAAAATCTCGGCGGCCCGTTGCAGGTCATTTGCTTCTATAGCCGCCTGAGCCTCGGCCAAAGCGGCCTCAATTTCATCTCCTGCGGCGTCTCCGATCAACCGATCAACGAAAGCACGCACCTGTGGCTCAGGCTGTGGGCCGGCAAAGCCATCAATGGGCCTGCCATCGACAAACGCATACACGGTTGGCAGCGCCTGCACGCGCAATTGTTGCGGAATGGTTGGATGCGTGTCGACATTCATGCGCACGAGCCGCACCTTGCCACCAGCAGCCTTCACGGCCCGGTCCAGCATCGGTGCCATCTGCTTGCATGCCTGCGAACGCTCCGAGGTGAAATGGACAACCACAGCGATTTTGCGTGAGGCCTCCAAAACATCCTTGGCGAAGCCAGCCGTTGTCGTGTCCTTAATCATATCGCCACCGGCGGCCGGCAGTGCGGCAGCGCTCGGAGGCGGCGTCGAACCAAACATGTTTCGTCTCCAGGGCCAGTTGTCTTAAGTGCCAGTTGTCTGCCGGTTTATCGTTGTCGCAAGCTCATGGTCGCCGTGTGTCACTAAGCGGCCGACAACGCGACAATCCGAGGTTCATGCCCGGTGTCTCGTAGGAAGGCCAACAGCCCGTCACGCGGAACCGACGTGGTCGCCGTGTTCACAAGAGGATGGCAGTTGATGTGTCCATAGCGCATCAGTGCAGCATCCACCACCACGCTCACACGACCGGCTGTGTCGTTGATAACGGCCAGCGCCGTAACCGACCCTGGCGTCACGCCGAGCACCTCCAACAGTAATTCAGGCTTGCCGAAGGAGAAACGGGCCGAGCCCAATTGCTTGTGCAGCGCTTTCAGGTCAACTGGCGTGTGACTTTCGGCGACGACGAGCCAAAGATTGTCCTTGGCATCCTTCAGGAATAGGTTTTTTGTCTGCCCCCCGGGTATCTGCCGATGCAGTGCCGCGCTCTCCTCGACCGTGAACACCGCTGGATGCTCCACCGTGGTCACAGCGATGCCAAGAGATGCAAGGCGCTCAAACAGGTCGTCTCGGGTGGCTGGCATGCTGGACCGGTGCAAAAGAGGCGTCGTCGGGTGTATCTTGCCGTGTGTATGGGAAGTTTCAGGCAGCGTTTCAAGTTCTGGCTCAGGTTCTCTCAAAGCGCCCGTATTGGCCCAAGGTCGGCGAAGGTTGCACGCAATGGGGTTGTTCGCAGGGGGAACTGTCGTGTCCGTTGGCCACCCGGCATTGTCGGCCCGCCTCGCATATTGGCGCCGCCGCCCGCTGCTCGCGGCGGCCGTAGTGTTTGTCACGCTCGAATTGCTTCTGGCGATGTTTGCGCCCTGGATTTCACCTTATGACCCGTTGCGCCAAAACGTACTTGTGCGCATGAAGCCACCGTCGGGCGCGCACTGGCTTGGCACAGACCAATTCGGTCGCGACATCCTGACCCGCGTTCTGCACGGCGCCCGCGCATCCTTGGCGATTTCGGGCGGGGCGGTCCTACTCGCACTGATTTGCGGCGGTGCGCTTGGGCTGATTGCAGCCTATGTCGGCGGTTGGCTTGACCGGATCGTTATGCGCGCGATGGAAATCGTGTTCGCGTTTCCGGTCATGCTCCTGGCGATCGCAATTGTTGCCGTGCTTGGGCCGGGTTCGGTCTCGGGGGGTATTGCTATTGCGGTTGTTTATACGCCGATATTTGCCCGCTTGTTGCGTGGGCCGGCGTTGGTGATCGCGGCGAGTGATTATGTGCTGAACGCGCGCGCCATCGGCGCCTCGAACACGCGCATCGTTCTGCGCCACATTCTGCCGAACCTTGCCAACGTCGTCTTGGTCCAGGCGAGCCTTTTGCTGTCGGCGGCCATCCTCGTCGAGGCATCGTTATCATTTCTAGGGCTCGGCACGCAGCCACCGGCACCGTCCCTCGGGCTAATGTTGTCGGAAGGGCGCAATGTACTGCTGCTGTCGCCCTGGAGCGCTATTTTTTCAGGCCTCGCCATACTGTTGTTGGCGTTTGGGCTGAACCTGCTCGGCGATCTGTTGCGCGACGAACTCGACCCGCGCCTACGGACCTGATGCTTGCGGACGATGGCACGCTTAAGCCCCGCGGCGCATCGACGACGGCCCCTATTTTGAGCCCCTCTGCACAAACAACCTGTGGATCACGGCAATCCAGTCACGCCGTGCCTGCACCCGGTCTGCTACTTCTTTGACCAAGGGCCGCATCCTCGTTCCGCTTCCGCTCAGCCCAGGGCCTGTATCTCGTCAGAGCCTTTGCCGAAGAGGGACGCCATGCGTGTTTGTCGCGCTCACATTTGCGCCGTTCGTTATACTTTGCCTATCCTTGCATTGCTTGCGGGCGCGCATCCGGCCGTTTCACAGGCGGCCGATACTGATTTGCACCCAAAAGGCCGCTTGATCCTCACCGGCGGTACACTTGATTTTCGCAGCCCCGAAGAGCGCCGCCAAGCGCGCCCGACGGTGCCTACCCCAAAATCGGCTAACCCACACCCGGCTGCGCCGCGCACAGCGCACCAACGCGATTGGCTCGATGACGTCGTCGAGACCTTGTTTGGGATCGATCAACCGCCACAGCCCCGCGTCCGCACGCAGGTCGCCCGCCCCGCGTCGGCGGCGCTACCCCCAAGTGCGGCAATAACCACCGGCACAATTCCAGCTGCCTCGGTGCCCGCGGCCTCTGTGCCCGTTGGCTCGATCCTAGTGCCGCGCGCACCTGATCCCTCTCAAAAACCCGCAGACACGACGCAAGCTGGCATTGCAGCCAGAGCGGTCGAGGCAAAGCTCGTTGAGCCCAATCGTGTTCATCCAAGCGACGTTGAAGCACAGATAGTGCGCGACGCTGCTCGCGCACAAACCCGTGTAGATCTGGTCAAGCTTGAGCTTGCCCGCCGCTCCTATGACGAGACGAAGATCGCCGGCCAGCCGGTGTTCACATCCCGCCGTGAATGGCGGGTCCTTGAGCGTGCCCGCGATGCCTGGACGGACGCTGAATTGTCTGCCTCCCGCGCGGCCGGATTTGAAGCCAACGCCTACGTCAACGACACCGACAAGAAGATCGTCGTTGCGATTGCAGGCACACAGGATCTTCGTCGGGATTTCATCGAGGCCGACATCTGGCGCGCGCTGATCCAATCCCAGTCGCCGCAGCATTTCTTTCTTGCCAAGTCCTACATCCGCTCGGTTATGAAGCGCTACCAGTCGCAGGGCTATCAAACTGAGTGCGTCGGCCATTCCCTCGGCG
>JANNXS010000039.1:0-3317 GCA_031409695.1 Hyphomicrobiaceae bacterium | reverse complement strand
ATGAAATCCATCGCTTTGGCAATCGTGTTGAGTGCCGTTTTCTGCGCCCCTGCCCAGGCGTTGGAATTCACCAAGCACGCAAACGACAGCGCAACCGAGAACGCAATTTTGGCCAAGGGCGATGTTGTTGCCGAGGATGCGTTCCGGTTCCAAGCCTATTTAAGTAAATTACCAGAGAAGAAAAACCTCTCAGTCTACCTTGAATCAAGTGGCGGCAATATTGCCGGCGCTCTTGCTCTAGGGCGCCAAATCAACAAGGCCGCTGCACGGACATTCGCAATTGAGGGCCGTGGATGTCATAGCGCCTGCGTCTTTGTACTGGTCGCGGGCAAGGATAAGGAAACGGGAAAGCCCTATCGCGTCAAAGGCACTACGACGCCAGTTGGTGTTCATCGATTTACACCTGGACTTGCGAACAAGCCAAGTTTTACGGTGAAGGAGATGGACGCCGTCGAAGCGCGTGCGCAGAAAACAGCACTCGATCTGACACTCTATTTCCTCGAAATGGATGGTGAGCTTGAGTTGCTCGCCTACGGCTTAAAACAGAACGAGATCTACTATCTTAAAAACGATGAGGCGCTGCCGCTCGGTCTGCATGTCTACGATGCGGCCAGTAAGGAAACGATCCTATCCGATTCGTTCCGGCCAAAAATCAAGCGTTGAACGCAAAGCGCAGCAACACGGTGCGTTGGACAAGACGATTAAAATTATCGTCGGACATTATCGTCAGGACGGTTGTACCATCCAGTTCTTGGTGCACCGCAAGCGATTCCATATTGTCGATGTCGAAGTCGTTGTCAGCTGTCAAAAGAACCTGCCCTTCGGCGATGCGCCCGGGCGCGATTTGAGCGGCTGGCACGAGCCGCAATTGCATTTTGACGCCCTCGGTCCAGCGAAAGCGGCGCTCCAGCACCAGCAAGGCCCCGTCCGGCAAAGCGGCTGCGTCAGTTAAGTCGAAGCCGCTGACAGCTGTAAGCCCGATCTGCTTTGGGGTGCCATCGATCCATAGCCAACCCGTGTGGCGTCCCTCTGCATCGAGCAGGCGCTCGCTGAACGCGATCACCGAGCCAGCGTAAGGACCTCCCGCCAGCACAGTCATGGCTTCGAGGCCTTTGTTGGCCTCCATGCGCCCAGCCGTTTGTGGCATGGTCAATATGCCGGCCGATGGCTGCACGATGGCGTCGCGCACCGGAAACCGCTCAATGCGATGGTTGCGCTCAAAGGCGATCAGCAACGTGCCGTTGGCGAGAGTGCCTTCGAGCAGCGCGAGCGCTTCGCAATCCTTGTCGCGTTTGCGTGTGGCGGTTACGCCGCCAGCATTTGGAATTGAGCCGATGCGCGCGCTTTCGATACCGATGGGTGTTGTCCCCTCAGACGTGAACCGTCCCGCAAGCCACGCGCCCTCATCGGTGATCGCCAAGAACGAGCGCCCATCGGGCTCGATTACGAGACCGGAAATGCCACCAAACTCTGGATCGGGAGAGGTAAGGGCCAAGCCACCGCGGAACGTCAGCCGGCCGAAGCGCGTCTCGGTTGAAGTCTTGGAAAAGCGGTTGATCTGCTTGGCTGAAATCTGGATCTCGCGCCACAGCGCCGGCTGTTGCGCCGCAGCGTTCGGCGCAAATGCCGTGGCCGCAAGACCGATGAGCGCGCTGCGTCGCGACAGATCCACACCGTGCATTCTTGCCCCCCGAGTGCGTGCGCCTTCGGACAAGCCTAAACAGACATTCGTTGGTGGCTCAACATAAGTCTGTTTTTGTTCATATCAGCATATTTTCTACCAAAGTGGACATCGGTTTGGTGCAAAAAATGCGACAAACGAACATTCCGGAGCGCTGCACCTGACCGTTGCCAGGTGGAAAGCACTCAAAACGTCGCAAGACGTCGCAGAAGGAGCCAATGCGTCCATGACCAACTCTGCAGGATATGTTGCGATCCTCGCTGGGGGGGGCGATCTGCCGTTACGGATCGCGGCCAGCGTCACGCGCCAAGGCCGCCGCGTTCATGTGGTCGCGATCAAGGGCGAGGCAGAAGCCTGGGTTGAGGCGTATCCGCACACTTGGGTGAACCTTGGCCAAGCCTCGCGGATGTTTGCTGCCTTGAAGGCGCCTCCGGGCGAAACCGGCGTTATGGTGATCGCTGGTGCCGTAACGCGGCCGGACCTCGCCAAGTTGCGCCCGGACTTCGGCCTCGTTCGCGTGCTCATGCAGGTGCTCGGTCTCATCAGTGCGGGCGGCGACGATGCATTGCTAACGCGGGCAATCCGCATTTTTGAGCGTGAGGGGTTGACGGTGGTTGGCGTGCAGGACGTCGCGCCGGAGTTGCTTATTGGCGAGGGCGTGCTTGGGCGGCACGGGGTCGACGCCCAAGCGAATGCGGATATTGCCCGCGGGCATGACGTCCTCGCGGTGCTCGGAGGCCTGGATGTCGGACAGGCGATCGCTGTCGAAGGCGGCCGCGTGCTTGCTATTGAGGGTGCTGAGGGCACCGACCGCATGCTTGGCCGTCTCGCTGAGCGCGGGGCCATTCACCGCCGCGCAGTCCTGTTGAAGGCGCCGAAGCCGCGCCAGGAGCGACGCGTTGATCTCCCGACCATCGGCCTCAAAACCATCGAACGTGCCCATGCGGCTGGCATTCGAGGCATTGCCGTCGTCGCTGGAGCGACCATTGGATTGCAGCGCGATGCCATGATTGCAGCAGCAGATGCACACGAACTGTTCGTTGCAGGTGTGCCCGGCACGCTCGGTTTGTCGCCCGCCGTCTCACATATTGTGCAAGGTGCAGACTTGCGTGGCGCGTCTGGCGCGCTGCGTGTTGCCATCAGCGCCTCCGTTGGGCGGCCCGCCAAGGCACGGGATCTCGCCGATGTCAGCAAGGGCCTCGACGCCGTACTCCGCCTCGCACCCTTCGATACGGGCATGGCCGCCGCTGTTGTGCGCGGCCATGTGGTCGCGATATCAGCGGTCGAAGGACCGGCGGGGCTATTGCTGCGGGCGGCAAGCTTGTCGCAATGGGGTTTAAAGCGCTTTGCGGGCAAACGGGGCGCGGTCATCCTGCGGCTCGATTCGACGTTTGGTCCAAGTGAGGCTGCCACGCTCCTGCCAGATATTGCAAAAGCTGGGTTCGCTGGGCTTGCGCTGGTTGCCCACCTCGGCACACCTGACCTCACGGTCGCTGGTCGAATAGCCGCGGAACGCGGATTGTTCCTTGTCGTCGTCGGCGCCGCCTGATCGGCTTTCGGCCCCTCTAACGGTTCGTCGCCAGTTGTCATTCGCGCGTCGCTGTCGTTACTATGCAACGACCGTGCGCCCTTCGCG
>JANNXS010000038.1:0-1643 GCA_031409695.1 Hyphomicrobiaceae bacterium | reverse complement strand
GCCCAATCATCTGGCCCGTCTAGGCTTGACCAGCGCGGACGTGGACGTTGTCTTCATCAGCCATTTGCATTTCGATCATGCTGGTGGCCTATGCGATGTCTGCGGCGCCGAAGTTCATGTTCAACAGGACGAACTGGCTGCCGCTCGTAGCGGTTTCGACAACGCCTATTTCCTAGACGACTTCGACGGTGAAATGGTCGGCAAGCTCAACTGGAGTATCCGCCAGGGCGAATATGAACTCACTCCCGGCGTGCGCGCGATCGCCAGTCCCGGCCACACTGCCGGGCATATGTCGCTGCTGATCGAGCTACCCCAGGGCGACCCAGTCATTCTTTGCGGCGACGCCGCCGATCTGGCTGAGAATCTGGTCCACGAGATCGCTCCTGGTCTTTGCTGGCAAGAGGGCGAAGCCCAAGCGCTGGCTAGCATACGCAAGCTAAAACGGCTGGCGAACGAAGAGTCTGCGCAGTTGTGGCCAAATCACGATATCGAGTTCTATCGCATGTGCATGAAAGGGCGCAGGATGTGCTTTGAGTAAGTCTGCAGGATGAGTTTCCGTCACCGCGCAGTAAGTCGCTGGAACCGCCATCCCGCGAGGGGCGATCTCGTCTCGAAGAGCTCGTGCCCAAACAGCGCACCGTCCAAGTGCGCGCAAATCCAAATCAGGGCGGAATTGCTGAAGATTCCCTCGAGATTGATCGATTTCCCTGTTGTTCTTGATGGCATACCCTTTGCTTGTGTACGCGAAAGGGGGCGATCATGATCGCTGCTCGAATGTGTGGCTAGGGTTCCGGTTCGTTTCGTTAATCGCGACGAGTGACTGGTCCGAGAGCCGCCGGCCTTGCGTGAGCAGGGCTCCACGGAGGGATAAAAGCCCGGGAGGACGAGAAGATACGTCGCCTCCTTCGCACGTCCTTCATACAGGAGCTTGTCATGAGTCGCTTGGCCACATCGACGCCCCGTCCCGATTTCTGGGCGATTCGCGCTCCGATTTCATCTCGCCGATATTGGGCCCTTGCTTTGTTGGGCATGGTGTTGCCACTCGTTGCGTGGTGGCTGGTCGCGGCCTTTGAATTGGTGGACAAGGTATTCATGCCGGCACCAGCGGAGGTTCTACTTCGGCTGATCAATTGGGCGCGTGACGACAACCTGTCAGGTGACGTCATCATCAGCGCCTATCGGGTAATTGCTGGCTGGGCAATGTCGGCCGTTCTGGCGATACCGCTGGGGCTGGCTATCGGCACATGGCGTCCGGTACAGGCGTTGCTCGAACCACTCACTGACTTCATTCGCTATATGCCTGCAGTGGCATTTATTCCCTTGGTCATGTTGTGGATCGGTATTGACGAGAGTTCCAAGATTGCCATTATCTTCATAGGTACTTTTTTCCAGATGATGCTGATGGTGGCCGAAGATGTGCGGCGGGTTCCAGCCGCGCAGATTGAGGCGGCGCAGACGCTGGGTGCCAGTCGCAGTGAAACTGTCGAACTGGTAATTTTGCAGTCGGCCAAACCGGCACTGCTCGATACACTTCGGATTACGATGGGTTGGGCCTGGACGTATCTGGTGGTGGCCGAACTGGTTGCTGCAAATTCGGGCTTGGGTTATTCGATTCTCAAGGCGCAGCGCTTTTTGCAGACTGA
>JANNXS010000037.1:0-17306 GCA_031409695.1 Hyphomicrobiaceae bacterium | reverse complement strand
GGCAGCATGTATCCTGCCTCAACCGCCAAGCGTAGACGGCGTGTCCTACCGGATGGTTAACGCGTTCGGACGGGACGGCGTTGTTTTGCGGGACTGCTTGCCTTGGTGGCCTTCGTGCTATTGTGACGATAACCAAGCATTTAAGAGGCCCAGATGAGTGAACCCATACTACGTGAGATCGAACTCCAGGCTGCAACCTATCGTCGTCTCGTTGAGCATTTGCGCGCCCGGTCGGATGTGCAGAACATCGACTTGATGAATCTGGCCGGGTTTTGTCGGAACTGCCTCGCCAACTGGTATCAAGAGGCGGAAAACGCCGAGGGTGGTGCGCTGACCAAAGAGCGCGCGCGAGAAATTGTCTACGGCATGCCCTACAAGGACTGGCAGGCGAAACACCAAAACGAGGCCAGTGCTGGGCAACAGGCAGCTTTCGAAAAGAGCAAACCAAAAGACCACTGATCGTCCGCTGATCGTCGCTGGAGGTGGGTCACTCACTTCTGACAATGTGGCCTGATCATCTGAATGATCTTACTGGCAGCGGTAAGGCTGTTGACCAGTCTGCGCCACCTTGCGAAATCGTCAGGACAATGTCGGTAGACGTCGCGCTGGTCGCGATCGCTGTTTGCACGCCTGCGACCGCGCGGCCAAGCGCGAGGTCGTGGTTTCGTTCGACCAGCAGATGTCCAATGAAGAGACCTGACAACAGATCGCCTGTGCCATGAGGCACCTTGAGCCTGCGTTCGACGGCGCAGACCGATACAGAGGCCTTGTTGATGAGGACGTTCTGCAGCTGGTTTTCTGTGCTGCCGGGTATTGATGTTGCGAGCACGAGCGCAGGCGTCAGGCGCTGGGCGGCCACTGTCGCCGTGTCAGCGGAAGTAACGTCGAGGCCCGAAAGCCAGGATAATTCGAACCGGTTGGGTGTAATGATGTCAGCCCGCGGCACCAGGTCTTTCCGGATCGCGATAGCGGCGGCCTTATCAATATAGACGCCCTTTGGATCGTCGCCGATTACGGGGTCGACGAGTACAAGCGCGTTTGGCGACCGCGCGCGCACCCGGTCAATCGCCTGGCGCGCAAAAAACACGTGCTCTGGTGTCGGTAGGTATCCGGTCATCACAGCTTCGACCCCGTCGAGCCGGCCGTTGGCATCCAGCACATCGAGGATGCTGACGAGTGTGTTGACCTCCATGCGGCAGCCAGCTGCCCGTGCGTGTCCCGGATGGTTGGACATGACGATGGTCGGAATGGCTAAGGCCTCGTGTCCTAATCGCTGCAGGGCCGGAACGATGCCTGACAGGCCGACGTGACCGCTGACGACCTGGGACGAAACTGCAAGAATGCGGGCCATACTCGTCCTGAAACGCGGCTGGCAGACAGCCGGTCAAATAACGTTGAGTTCAAACAGCGGTTCCCCGCGCGCGATCCGAGCATAACCGAAGCGCGTGAGGTCTAGGGTACGAAAATGCCCGTGGACAATCAATTCCGCAACCGCACGACCGGCACCATAGGCCTGCTGTAGGCCATGGCCGGAGAACCCATTGGCAAAGTAGAAATTCGACAGGCGCGTGTCTGGCCCGATGATCGCATTTTGGTCGAGTGTGTTGTAATCGTAGAAACCGGCCCAGGCGCTTAAGAGTTTTGCCTCTTCCAGCGCGGGGATACGAGCGGCAAGGGCCGGCCAGACGATGTCCTCGAAGGGGGCGTAGTCTATGTAGTCAAGATCCGTCGCTGACGGCTCGGACGCTTCGTCAGGTGAGATACCGCAGATAAACGTGCGACCTTCAGGGCGGAGCCACGCACCCGATGGATCGACTGTCAGCGGCCCGGCGCGCATGGCCTCGCTCGCACGTCGACTGTCGATGACATAGACATAGCGCTTGCGGGGCTCCACCGGCAGGTCGATATCGGCGAGCCGCGCGAGTGCCCCGGACCAAGCCCCAGCTGCATTGATGAGTGCGCCGCACGTGATGCGCTGACCATCATCAAGGCTGATAGCTTCGATGCGGTGGTCATTGTGGTGGATGGCTGCGACGTTGCCATGGATGATGTCACAGCCTGCTGAGCGTGCGGATGCGCGTAGCAGCGTCATGAGCGCGACAGGGTCAATCCAACCTTCACCGCCTGCGCCGAAACTTGCAGCCGACACACCGTTTGGATTGATCCATGGAAACCGGGACGCGAGATCTTCGCCCTCTACCCAGTGGATGTTTGCGCCGGCTGCGCGCTGGATCACGAGGTTGTTGGCGAGCACATCGCGCCCGTTTGCCGAGGCGAGGATGAGATAGCCCTGGCGGCGGAACGAAACGTCGGCCCCGATTCCGAATGTGTCTTGCAATGATGCAAGCAGGGTAAGCGTCGCCTGCGAAAGCGCAATATTTTCCGGCGTTGAGAATTGCTGACGAACGCCGCCGGCTGAGCGTGCGGTCGAGCAGATGGCATAAGTCGGATCGCGTTCAATCATGGCAATGCGCAGCCCAGGCTCACGCGTCAAATGATGGGCTGCAGCGCAGCCGACAGCACCACCGCCAACAATAACGACATCATACATCGCAGTTCCCTCGGTCATCGCGGCCGCACCCTTCGATGTTGTGCTCATGGTTGGACACCGTCCGTGTTGGGACACTATCCATGTTTGGCTTTTGCTGTGTCACCCTGGCTGCGTGCTGTCGCGGTGCCAAGTCATCTCTGAGCGCGATGCGAGGACGCGAAAAGGCTCTCTTTTGCCGGGTCAAAAACAGGCGAATACGGCAGAAATTTGTGGATAGCGCGCAACACATTGACGACAAAGGAGTGTTTTCCAACCCCGTTTTGCATTTCGTTGTCAACAATCAAAATAAAAATAGGCATAGTTGACTAGTTCGGAATGATTCGAACGTCATCGAGAGACAGAGGGAACTAGGACCATGGCTAAAGCTGCTGCAAAAAAAGTCGCTGTGAAAAAAGCTCCGGCAAAAAAAGTCGCCGCTGCTGCGAAGAAGCCGGCTGCTAAGAAGGCGAAGAAGTAACGTTTGGGCACGCGGTCGCGGACTTTGGTCTCGGTTGGGCACCAAGATCAGCGATCAGGCGATCCGCAGCCCTCGACGTTTGTATATCTGAAAGTTTCGAGACCGAAGCCGCGCTGACTGCGCGCTTCGGTCTTTGAGCGTTTCATGGCATCGGTACTCGTGCGGATTACTGATCAATGTCGCGGACGCGATGCTTAGGTCGCGTTGACGAGGGCCGCGTAGCCTTGCTCAACTGTCTCGCCAAGTAGGCGGGCATAGTCATTGTAAGTGGCATCTCCCTTGTGGATCTCACCAAGTGGTGTCGATGAGAAATCACTCATCTGGCGGTAGACGATCGGGGCTGCGACGGGGACGAACTGGGCGCGGCGCTTGTTCAGCGTCGTTATCAAGCCTTGCATCAGGCCCTGGCGGTCAAGCTGTGACACAACAATCATGCGCATCGCGCCCTTCGTCAGTGAGACGAGGTGGATGAACTGGCTGGATGCGGGGATATAGAGGCGGCCACGGTGGGCATAGGGGGCATCGGGCCGGTCTCGCTCAGCGAATAATAAGCTCGGCCATTCCGGATCCCAACTGATGTCGGTCCGGTAGGCGACAATCGTCCCTGGTGTCGAGAAGGCCGGCCGCACTGTCAAATAGCTGCCGAGGTAGTGATCGACGCCCGCCCGGCTGTAGGCTCCCATATATGTTGGCGCGATATCGCCGCCATGACCAGCCGTATCGGGTGTGCTCAACCCACTTTGGTTTGTGCGATCGAAGTCGATCGCGGCCGCAAGTGGTCCGCCGCCGTTCCTCAGATGTTGGAGCTCTTCATAGGGAAGGCCTAGGACCATGCAAACGTCGAACAGCGTTTGTTGGCGAACAGACTTTCCTGCGAGCATGTTTTGGATTGTCTTCTCATGGCAGTCGGCCGCGTCGGCGAGTTCTGCCTGAGTCATCTTTTTTTCAATCAGCGCCTGTCGTACGAGCCCTATCGCACGTGCCTGACCCTTGGCCTGCCCCTTGGCCTGTCCTTTGGACGCATCCTTAATGGGTGTCGGCATGGATCGGTCGCGTGTGGAATTTGCCCCAAAATAGCGTAGCAGTTCTTCTGTGAGGAAAATAGCGAGGATTGATTGCAACGGTCGGAACGTACCGCGCGAACGTCACGATGACGCGCCATCTGGACAGTGTTAGGCGCTCAGGGCCAGCCCGGCTAGACCGCCTCGGGTCGTCGGGAGAGTGCGGCAAACTTTGGTCAGGAGTTCTGCATGACGCGACCGAAAACACTCATTTCGATCACCAGCGTGCCTCGCCGTTTCGACACGTCACTGCGGACCGTGGTTACGTCGCTCGCAACCATCGAGCGCAAGGTGGTCGTGTGCCTGCCTGCGTCCTACAACAAATGGGGCGTGTGCGCGCCGCCGAGCTATCTGGCCGATCTGGATTTTGCCACCTTACACGTGCCGCCCAGGGACTATGGGCCGTCGACTAAACTGCTCGGTGTCCTCGACTATATCTTGGTGAGTGGTGATGTTCCCGACTACGTCATCACGCTTGATGATGACTGCGTTTATAATGATCCAACGGTTGCGATCGAAGCGCTCGAACAGGCGGCGTCGGCGCACCCGTCATCCGTGGTGACGATCGGTGGCATCAAGCTGGATCGGCCGCCGTACAGTAACAAGGATGGGCTGTTTCATAATAATGTCGGACATGTGGACGCTGTGCTTGGCTGGCGCGGCGTCCTTTACCCGGTGAAGCCTCTCATGGCGAACCGACGCATCTTTGAGATGCTCGACGAACTTCCGGATGGGACCATTCACAACGACGATATCTATTTCGGTGTCGCTCTCAGCCGGTTGAACATTCCTATCTGGTCGATACGTTCGCCAAAATCCACGCGGGACGGCCGAGCGTTGGAGATCCTCGAATTGCCGACGGGTGGTCCCAGTGCCGTCCAGGAGGCTGTTGCAAAAAACCGGCGGCTGCACGAGAGCGATAGCTTTTCTTACGCTGTTAAAATGGGCTGGTTGCCCAGCCCGTTCGCCGCACAACACCACATGTCCGGTATCGAAACGACTCTGCGGCGTAATCGGTTTGGACGCAAAATCGTGCATGCTATCCGGAAGTGACCCTGGATTCGCCACCCGCGTCAGTCAGTGTTGCGCACCTGCGATAGGGATGGCGCGGTGCCGCGAACAAATCACGGTCGTTCGGGCTTAAGCCTATATTGTTGAATATTTTCAGTGAATTGTTGGCGATTTGTGTTATGCAGGTTTCGTCGGCTGTGCCCCCTAAAGTCTCCGGGCAAGATTGCCGCTTACGTCAACCTTTGCTATACGATCGCTCCCTGGTTTTCCCCGGGTGCTGTCCATGGAGTGGTTCGTCATGGCCGAATTCGCCTTTGTACTCCTCGCTCTGGCGGGGGCCTTTGTGTTGGCCATGAAACGTGCGCCACTTTGGGCCTACGCGTTGTTGGCCGTCGTGGCGATATTTGCGCTGCGTACCGGGCTCGCACATGGCAACTTCGGATACCCTGATTGGGGCATCGCTGGCGAATTGATCTGGATGCCGGCCATTGCGCTGTCGCTGCTGTCTATCCCGTCATTGCGACGATTGGTACTGATCGATCCGGCATATGGGATTATCCGCAAAATACTGCCCAAGGTCTCAGACACCGAGCAACAGGCGTTGGATGCCGGCACGATTGGCTTTGACGCCGAGTTTTTCGGTGGCCGCCCTAACTGGGCAAAGTTGCGCGCGCTTCCTGGTATTGAATTGACGGTCGAAGAGCGCGCATTTTTGAACGGGCCGACTGAAGAGCTGTGCAAGATCTGCCACGACTGGGAAATCCGCCACGAGCGTAAAGAGATCCCCGAGCACATCTGGGCGTTTGTGAAAAAGCATGGCTTTCTTGGCATGCTGATCGCGAAAGAGCACGGCGGTCTTGGCTTTTCGCCGCAGGCGCAGTCCATCATCCTTGGCAAGATCGCGTCGCGGTCTCCGGATGTCTGCACGCTTGTGATGGTGCCGAATTCCCTTGGACCGGGCGAATTGATTGAGCGCTACGGCACCGACGAGCAGAAGCATTATTATCTGCCTCGCCTCGCCCGCGGGGATGAGATCCCGTGCTTTTCACTCACCGGCCCGACGTCCGGCTCGGATGCGGCGACGATGCGCGATATCGGCACCGTTGTGAAAGGCACCTGGGAGGGCAAGCCCGTCACCGGGATCAAGCTGTCATGGGACAAGCGCTACATTACGCTTGGCCCCAACGCGACTTTGATCGGCCTGGCGTTCCGCATGTTTGACCCAGAAAATCTGCTCGGTAAGGGGGATGATCTCGGCATTACCGTCGCGCTGATTCCGGCAAGCCATCCCGGCGTCCACATCGGCCGCCGCCACCTGCCGACTGGCGCTGCGTTCCCGAATGGACCGAATTGGGGCAGGGACGTTTTCATTCCCATCGACTTCCTCATCGGCGGCGAGAAAATGGCTGGCCAAGGCTGGCGGATGTTGATGGAGTGCCTAGCGGCTGGCCGTGCCATTTCACTGCCGTCATCGGCCACCGCCGCTGCCAAGGGTATGTTGCGTTTTACCACCGCCTACAGCCGCATCCGTAAACAGTTCGGCATACCAGTGGGTAAAATGGAGGGTATTGAAGAGCCGCTGACGCGGATGGTCGAAAATGCCTATGTTATCGAGAGCGCACGCGCCGTGACGGCTGCCATGGTCAGCCGTGGTGAGCGCCCGTCCGTGATCTCCGCATTGATGAAGTACCAGACGACCGAACGCATGCGCCAGTCGGTCAATGACGCCATGGACATCCACGGAGGCAAGGCCATCTGTGATGGACCGAGCAACTATATCCAGGCTGCCTATTTAACGGTGCCGGTCGGGATCACGGTTGAAGGCGCAAACATCCTGACGCGTTCGTTGATTACATTTGCTCAAGGGGCGCTGCGTTCGCACCCTTATCTCTACACTGAAGTTCAGGCTTGCCAGGATGCGGACGTCGAAAAGGGCAAGGCCGCGTTTGAAGCCGCGTTCTTGGGTCACGTCGCCTTTAGCCTGTCAAACATCACAGGGGCGCTGTTCCATAACCTTTCCGGCGGCTTCTTCGGCCAGGTGCCGGAGCAGTCGTATGGGACGGCTGAATGGTATCGCCAGCTGTGGCGGCAATCGCGCAACTTCGCACTGGTTTCAGATCTCACCGTCGCAGTTCTCGGAGGTGGTCTCAAGACCAAGCAGAAAATCACCGGCCGCTTGGCCGACTCGCTATCGGAACTGTACATGCTTTCGTGCGTTCTCAAACGCTACGAGGACGACGGCAAACCGCACAATGATCGCCTTATCGTCTCGCTCGCGGCACAGAACGCCTTGTATCGCAACCAACAGGCCCTGCAGGGTGCGATCGAGAATTTCCCAGTCGCGCCGGTTCGCTGGCTGATGAACTGGTGCGTGTTCCCGCTCGGTGCCCGATATCGTCCAGCACCGGATCGGCTCGGCCATCAGGTCGTGTCGCTGGCTCTTGAGCCTGGCGATGTACGGGATCGACTGACGCGCGACATTTTTATCTCGCGCGATGTCAGTGATCCGACGGGTTTGCTTGAGGTCACACTTGAGAAGGTGGTGCGCGCCGAAGACGCGGAAAAGAAACTCGACCGGGCTGTGCGCCATGGCTTGATCAAGCGCTATCACGGTGTCGATTGGATTGGCGACGCGCTGCGCCGGGACGTGATCACCGAGAGCGAAGCGCAGTTGTTGCGTGACGTTGAAGCGCTCACAGCGCGTGTCATCTCGGTCGATCACTTTGACCCGGCAGAGTTGCGTCCGAACTATATGACGCCAGGACATAACGCACGGCAGGCGTCCATCATCACGCGTGAGGCGGCGGAGTGATGCTTGACGGCCTGATCGTCATATTGTGCTGCCAACTTGCCGGCGAGCTCTTGGTTGCCGTTACCAGTCTCCCTGTTCCTGGACCGGTTGCCGGGATGGCGATCCTATTGGTTGGTTTGATGGTGCGGGGCACCATTCCCAAGGACGTGCCCAATAACCTGGCCGTGACCGGCGATACGCTCATTCGCCATTTGGCCCTGTTGTTTGTACCGGCTGGAGTCGGTGTGATGTTGCATGCGAACTTGATCGCGCGCGAATGGCTGGCAATCGGATCCGCTCTGGTTGTGAGCACACTCCTCGGTGTTGCGATTACCGGACTGGTGATGGCCCGCTTGGCTGGACCGCCAGAACCCAGTTCGGAACCACGCCCATGACAGGGCTTCGCGATATCTGGGTCTATCTCGCGACCAACCCTTTGATGCACCTGACGCTGACGCTTGTTGCTTATCGGCTCGGGCTGGCAATTTATGCGCGCGCTGGTCACAATCCCCTGTGCAATCCCGTCTTAATCGCGGTGGTTGCGATCGTCTCGGTGCTGGCCGTCACAGGGACCAGCTACGACGCCTATTTTGCCGGTGCCCAATTCGTCCACTTCCTGCTCGGTCCAGCAACGGTTGCGTTGGCATTGCCACTGTATCGGCAATTCGACGCTGTTCGCCGCTCGGCCGTGGCTGTCTTGGCGTCAATCGTGGCTGGTTCATTTGCCGCCGTCGTGTCCGCGATCGGGGTTGGCTGGCTGCTCGGCGCGACACGTGATTCACTAGTTTCCTTGGCTCCAAAGTCGGTTACGGCGCCTGTAGCGATGGGCATCACGCAGCAACTCGGAGGCTTGCCGTCATTGACCGCGGTGCTGGTGATATCGACAGGAATTCTTGGGGCAATGCTTGGTCCGCTGCTGCTGGATCGTCTTGGCGTTCGGGATCTTGCTGCTCGAGGGCTGGCGTTGGGTACGGCCAGCCATGGCATCGGGACGGCGCGCGCGCTACAGTCAAGTGACGTTGCGGGTGCATTTGCCGGTTTGGCGATGGGGCTCAATGCGCTTGCGACCGCACTCCTACTTCCGTTAGTCTGGCGTTGCGTTTCACCCTGATTTATGGCCGAAGTCGTATTTCATCTAATTACGGCGCGCCTACGTGACTAGTCGTGGCCGCCTCTAGTGCACGTTCCGATCCTTCGGAATCGGAACGTGCACTATGTCTTTGTTTGGTCGCATTTTCTACGATGAACCGGGAAGCCACTTCGTCGGAAAATGCTCTAAAAGAAAAGCACTTCATGCAGTTTCCGATCCAGATCGCTTTTAAACTGCTGGCACTGGCGCCGCAGATGTATGTCCGCGACCAAGCCGGGCAAAACCTCGGCTATGTGCGACAGAAGCTGCTCGCTTTCAAAGAAAAGGTGACAGTGTTCGCGGACGACACACAGGCGACGCCGATCTACACGATGGGCGCCGATCGGGTTATAGATTTCAACGCAGAGTACCATTTCGCGAACGCAGCGGGTCAGCGTCTCGGCAGTGCGAAACGCTCCGGCATGCGCTCCCTCTGGAAAGCGCACTACGTTATTAACGTTGGCGACGGGGCCGCTTTCGAGGTGCATGAAGAAAGCGCGTTTGTGCGCCTGGTTGACTCTGTCCTTGGCGAGATCCCGTTTGTTGGGTTCCTGACCGGCTACTTCTTTAATCCGGTTTATCTGATCACCCGCATGGACGGCACACCGGCGTTGCGCATGGTAAAACAACGCGCGTTCTGGGAAAGCCTGTTCACCATCGAAAAGCAGGCCGAACTCAACACGTCCGAACAAGAAGCGGCCATGCTCGGTCTTATGATGGTGATTCTGCTCGAGCGGTCGCGGGGATAGACACGTGACGCCTAAAACGGCTCAGTTGCCCTTTGCGCCAGCTTTGCAGTTGGCAAGGAGGGTATCAGCGCCTTCGTCTTTGAACGAAACGAACTTGCTTAACGAAAGTTCCAGTCTCACCGGACAATCCGCGAGTCTCAGCTCTTGAACTTTTTTCCGCGTGTTTGCCAACAGAGCCTGCAACTCTTGTGGGCTGTGTTTTGACGAACTGCCATCGCTCCTGAGTTGGCGCGTTGCGTCCTCTATCTTTTGCGTCAGAAGCACTATCTCTCTCTCAAGAGCATTGCCAGAGGCCGTCGCTTCCGCGAAAGTCAACTTCACCGAGTTAAAGCGCCCCGATGCATAGGTGCCGGCGACAAACATCCCGATTAGAAATGCAACAAGCGCCGTGCCCAAATTGCTGCGCCATCGCGGTGAGACAGGGTGTTTCACAAACCAGGGGTTCGATTTTTGGGTAGCGCCGATTAAGTTTCCACTGGCGGCAACTATGCCTAACCCCTGAAACCTAGACCACAATTCCGCCGCGGCTCCGGCAAGGCATACGGCCACCAATAATCCTGCTGTCGTCAGCATGAAAACAGCAAATATGTCGAACCACGACGTCAGCATGTCACGCTCCTATCCCAGGAACATCAGCAAATGGATGCTGGCATAGCCTGATGCCAGCGACCTCGCCCAGAATGACCTAGTCCACCGCGTGCCCCTAAAACTGGATAAATCGGAATTGAGGAACTGGTAGGGCGAGTTGGTCCCACCTTGCTTCATCGAAAGTCCGATACACGCGGTCATCAACAGCGCACCACAAACAACAAGTCTAGTCAGTACCCAGTCCCGATTTTCTTGCAGCCAGGTGCTCGAGAAACACAATGTCCAGCCGCGCAAATTCGTCATAAGCGTCGCGTCAGTTAGGCACCACCAGCCAATCAGTTCAACTGCAAATGGATCGTCAGACCGCATCCACTTTGCGATTGCGTAGATCGCTAGTGAAAGCACTGAACCTGCGACAACCAACCCGGAAATGCCGACAATATGCGACATACCCTCAAACATAATCTACCCCCGCCCTTAATACTTCCGTCGTGCCCCGACAAGCTGCAATCAACTTTTCGTCACAATGGATGCGGACGGTTGAATTGATCAACGTCTAATTGTTGCGTTAGTGTGCGGCTCCTCAAATGTTCGAGCTAACCATGACAGTCCCAAATCTGCTCATCGACCGCTTATCGTCCGGTGTCGTCACGCTGACCCTCAATCGCCCGGCGGCGATGAACGCGCTTTCGAAGCAGCTGCGGCGGGAGCTGACAGCGACCTTTGACGCGCTCGCAACGGACGGAACGACGCGTGTTGTTATACTCACTGGTGCGGGCAAGGCCTTCTGCGCCGGCCTCGATCTCAAAGAGCTAGGTGCGAGCCCCGGTGGCAAGGCTGAGGTGGCTTCCTCAGAGCCGCGCTCGTTGCTGGAGGCCATGGGCGACTTCAAGGGCCCGATCATCGGGGCAATCAACGGTGCGGCTGTGACGGGAGGGTTCGAACTCGCGCTTGCTTGCGATTTGATGATCGCATCATCGAACGCGCGTTTTGCCGATACGCACGCGCGTGTTGGTCTGATGCCTGGGTGGGGTCTGTCGCAAAAGCTCTCGCGACTAATCGGGATTGTGCGCGCCAAAGAGATGTCGTTCACCGGCAACTTCATCGATGCGGAGACCGCGAACGCATGGGGCTTGGTCAATCGCGTGGTTGCGCCGGGGGATTTGCTGCCGACGGCGAGAAAACTCGCGGCGGACATGGTGACAACGCTACCACATATGCTGCCGGCTATGAAGGCTGTCATCGACGAGGGTTTCGCTACCACCTTCGGCGACGGCATGAAGATTGAGCGCGGGCGGAGCCTGCTGACCAATAACACCGTCGATGCGGCCGAGATCGAACGGCGGCGCGTGGGCATCACCGAGCGCGGCAAGGCGCAATTGTGAATGCTTTGAGTTCGTGATGCAAACGCAAACGGCGACCCGAAGGCCGCCGTCATGAGATTAAGTCATCAGCACTTTGTTTAGCAAACCTTGCAACCACCGCTCTTGCGGATTTCTGCGGCGGTCTGAACAATCAATTCGTTCAGGCCTTGAGGGGCGCCGCCGACCGAGCGTTCGCCAATAAGGAAGTGCGGCGTACCATTAATGCCGAGCTTCTCGGCAAGTGTTCGAGTGCGGGCGATTTCAGCTTTGACTTCAGGGCCGTTCATGTCGACCTTGAGCTTTGTTATATTAAGGCCGATTTTCTCGGCGATTTTCAGGGAGGTCTGCTCGTTCGCTTGGCCAGGGCTCTCAAGCACTGCGCGATGGAACTCCCAGTATTTGCCCTGCATCTTAGCCGCGAGCGCCGCGCGGGCTGTTTCTTCCGACCCCTTAGACAAAATCGGCAATTCTTTGAGGACCAGTTTCAGGTTCTTGTCCTTCTCGGCGGCAGCGAGCACGTCGACGAAAGCCTTTTTGCAATAGCCGCAGTTGTAGTCAAAGAACTCGACGACGGTGACGTCGCCCTTGGGGTTGCCGGCAATGGGTGCGGTCGGTGCACGGAAGATTTCCGCGGCATTGTCCTTCAGGGCTGTGGCCATTTTTTCGGCCTGGACCTTTTCCATCTTCGTTTCGAGGGCCTGCTGGACCTCCATGAAGACTTCTGGGTTGGCCAGCAAATAGTCCTTGATGATTTTGTGTAGTTCGGCCTTTTGGAGTTCTGAAAACGTGGATGCCTGGGCCGGGGCTTGGGCGAGCGTCACTGGCGGCTTCGCGGGTGGGGCAACGGCGAGAGTTGTGGGTGGCAGTGTTGCAGCGGCTGGCGCGGTCGGTGCAGCGGGCACCACTGCAACTTGCGCCGCAGTCTTCTGGGCTTGGGCCTTGAGCACAATCGAACGGCCGATGCCGATCACGGCACCAGCGACCAGCACGAGTGGGATCGCCACCATCAATGCTTTTGACGAGGTTAGGCTCTTGAGTACCGACGTCTTTACTGGCGGACTGTTCTGCGGGACGGGCATTTAGGAACTCCGGGAGCGGCGTTGATCAGTTACCAGCTGGGGCTTTGAAAGACACGATCTCTTCCGCTCTGTTCCACTCTGGCGAGCCTTGAGGCAACTTGGTTTGTGCCCTCTTCGCAAAGATTTGAGCTTGTTTGAGGTTGCCCTCGATGAAATTTGCCTGTGCGGCCGCATATTCAGCTTGCGGCACTTGGTTTTTGCGCGCCAGGGCTGTCGCAAGCGTGTGGTACGCGCGCGCGTTGTCGCCGTCCCGCACCACGGATTTGCGCAGCAGTGGCAATGCTTCGTCGATCATAGCGCTGTCTTCCGTCGCGACCAGGGCTTGGGCGAGGTTTGCCTGCATCAACGGCTCCTCGCCACCGATGAGTTGCAACGCCTTGCGGAGGCTTGGGATCGCCTCGCGATACTGGCCGCCGTAGTAAAACAAACTGCCACGCAGTTCGTGGAAATAGGGGTTGTTCGGCTGTTCTTTAATCAAGGCGTCAACGTCACCCACTTTTTGGGCGCACCGACCTTGGCAATTGTTGGAAATGGCGCGGGCGTAACGCGCAGGCAAGGTCATGTTGCTCATGGGGAAATTGCCAATCACGGTACCCGGGCGGTCAAGGTAACCGGCGATCTTGGCGCGCATCATGTCGTGGCGCAGTTGCAATTCGGGTGGGTCTTTCGCGTCGACAAACGGGCTCGCCATGACCTTGTCGCGCAGCTGGGCCAGTCGCGCCGTCGCAACGGGGTGGCTGCGGACGAAGGGGTCCATATATTGTTCGGAGATGAACTCCTGCTGGGCAAAACGTTCGAACGTTGCAAGCATCCCACGGCCGGACTGCTTGGTCGTGTTGAGGAACAATAAGCCGGCCTGATCGGCTGCCGCTTCCTGGGAACGGCGCTCAGCCAGCAGGCTGCGCATCACAACATCAGGACCGCCGAGTAAAAGGCCTTGGCCCGCGGCACCAACCTCGCGCCCTTCGCCTTTGGACGTGGCACCGGCGATGATAGCACCAATGCCGAGCAGCGACACGAGAAGCATCTTGGTTTGGTCGCGCGCAATGCGGGTGCGAAGCGCTGCCAGATGCCCGCCGGTGATGTGGCCTGTCTCGTGGGCCAGCACGCCAATCACCTCGTTCGGCGTCTTGGCCATGGCCAATGCGCCAGAATTTATGAACACGTTGCGGCCGTCGGCGACGAAAGCATTGAAGCTTTCATGGCGTACGATGCGCATGGAGATGTTGTTTTGGCCGAGGCCGGCTGCCCGGAAGATCGGTTTCGCGTAGTCGCGGAGAACGCCCTCGATTTCGCTGTCGCGGATGAGAGGAATACCCTGGGCTGACAGCGGAACAGCTGAGGTTAGCGCCAAAGCTGCGACAAGGCCAGACGTCGCGAGCGCGCGCAAAGATCGGATGGCCGGCACTGGTTGCGTCTCCCCCGGTGACCTAGTCGACATGCCGCCACCATAGATCGGAATGCAACTCGGCACTATGCCGTTTGCCCAGTGATTGCGGCGACGGCGTGACACAGCGGAAAGCGACCGTGAGAGCATGGCGACCGTCCTAACGCTCTAATCAAGCCGCAACAGGCTGACGATCCACCCACGGGTGCGCCTGCTCGAACAGCGCCGCGACCTGACACAACAGGCGATCGTTGCCGCGGGCCGCGACCAATTGGATTGCCATGGGCAGGCCATCCGGGTGCACGCCGCAGGGCAATGTTACGGCTGGGTTGCCCGAGAGATTGAACGGGTGCGTGTAGGGAAACCAGGCCTTGCGGACGCTGTCGAGCTTCTGGCCAGCGACTTCGATCGGCTCGTAAAGGCCCTCTTTCAAGGGCAGCGCCGTGCGCGTCAACGTCGGCATGGCAATGATGTCATAAGTTTGAAACCAGCCCTGGATCTGCCGGTAGATCTCCGTACGGCGCACGTAGGCGCGCATCAAATCTTCAGCTGAATGGTCTGAACCATTGTCGATCTGGCGCAACAAGGTTGGCGACATGCGCTCGCGCCATTGCGGTAACAGATGTGAGAAGCGTGTGCGCCAGAGTGCGGTCGAGATGACCAGCCACATGGGCTCCGTTGGCTCCATGTCGTCGGCCATGTCTTCGACGCGGGCGCCAAACTGTTCAAGCGAGAGGGCAGCCTTCTGTGTCGCCGCCAGCACGTGCGGATCGATGACGGTGTTGCCGAGGAATGGCCGCCAGGCGATGCGCATGCCGTTCAGGTTCTGAGGATGTCTTGCGGACTCAACGCAACCCTTTGCGGTCAGGCCCGTGGCATGCACATCACGCGGGTCCGGCCCGCCCATGACTTCGAGCATCATGGCGGTATCGAGCACGGTGCGGGTGGTGGGCGTGATGTAGCTCATGTTGCCGAAGCTTTCGGGCGCCATATCGTGCGGGATCAGGCCGAGCGATTGTTTGAAGCCGACAACGCCGTTAACCGCGGCTGGAATTCGCGTCGAACCGCCCGCGCAGGTCGCGACGGCCAGTGGCCCGAGGCCGGCCGCAGTGGCGACAGCCGCGCCACCCGATGAGCCGCCGGCGGAGCGGGTGTTGTCCCACACGTTTGCTGTGCGTCCGAAGATCGGGGCTTCCGTCCACGCCATATGTCCAAACTCGGGCGTGGTGGTCTTACCGACCAGGATGGCGCCGGCTGCCCTGAGACGGCCGACTGACACGCTGTCGGTCTTCGGGATGTTGTGCTCGTGGATGTATGAACAGAACGTGGTGCGAACATCCTTCGTGTTGACGAGGTCCTTTACGTGCAACGGGACGCCTGCGAGCGGGCCGGCATCGTCTCCGCGCGCGATTTTCGCGTCGACCGCTGCAGCATCGGCCAGCGCGACATCGGTTGAAACGGTGATGAAGCAGTTCAGGGTTGGGTTCAGCGCCGCGATGCGCGCAAGGCAGGCCCGCGTGACCTCAACGGCAGAGATCTGCTTCGTTCGGACGCGGGTTGCGATGTCGGAGGCCGGGAGATAGGCGAGCTCGTTGGACATCGGCCACTCCGATTGCTGTACTTTGAATGCTCGTCAACCATGTTCAGCGCGACTGCAAGCCTATCACGTCGCCGAAGCCATCGAAGGTGACAGAGCGCGGTCGCCAAGGCCTCGCGTTTACGCACATCGCTCAATCCTTCGGCGCGGCGGCACTTGCTCCAGGCCGCCGTTTCCCGCACTCTACTGTCACAACGGGGATGGAAATCAAATAATGCGCAAGCCTGTGATCGGCGTGATTGGCAACGCCACGATGCTCGAAGGCCGCTTCCAGATCCAAATGTGCGGTGAGCGCAACATGCGCGCGCTGGCCGATGTGGTCGGCGCACTGCCGCTGATGTTTGCCGGCGAACCTGACGTGACTGACATCGCGGCGTTGCTCGATACGGTTGATGGCATCTTGCTGACTGGGGCGCGCGCCAACGTGCACCCAACGCGCTTCAACGCCACGCCTGATAAGCGCTATGAACCCTATGATGAGCGACGTGACAGTGTTGCGCTGTCGCTTACGGAGGCCTGCGTTGCGCGCGGCGTGCCGATTTTTGGTATTTGCCGCGGGTTCCAGGAAATGAACGTCGCGTTTGGTGGCACGTTGCATCCGGAAATTCGCGATATTCCCGGGCGCATGAATCATCGCATGCCGCGCCTTGCCAACGGTGAGATTCATCCCGATCCCAAGGTGGTGTTTGAAGACCGGCACGAGGTGCGCCTGACGCCGGGCGGGACGTTCGCGACGCTCTACGGCCGGGACGTTATTCGCGTGAATTCGCTGCACGGCCAGGGCATCGAGGTGCCGGGATCGCGGATCGTCGTCGAGGGCGTTGCCGAGGACGGCACGATTGAGGCGATCCGGATTGCCGATGCGGCTGGATTTGCGCTCGGTGTGCAATGGCACGCGGAATATGATCCGCAGAGCAACCCAGTGAACCGGATGCTGTTTGAGGAGTTCGGCCGCGCCGTGCGCAAGGCCGCCTGAGTGTGTTGAACCTGAGTGCGTCGTAGTCGTGTCGGCCGCCCGCGCCTGACGGGGGATATGCCTTTCGAGTTCGACGCCTAACTCAGGTCCGCTTGCGCCATATTGAAGCGCGCGTCCGCTGCCGCCCAAACGGAGAGAATAGAGGTGGGATTGGAGACAGGTGCTGCCAAAGTGGTCACACCGATCCGTAAGAGCTACGTTGGCACACCAACGCACTTGTCTCAAAACATCTGTTGCAGCCGGAGGCGTTTCCTATGCGTGCACTGCATCGAGAAAACCATTTGATCGCGCGAGTGGGCTGGCTTCGCGCCGCCGTTCTTGGCGCGAACGACGGGCTGATATCCACGGCGAGCCTGATTGTCGGTGTGGCTGCCGCAACGACGTCGCGTCACGAGATCCTCGTCGCTGGAGTGGCCGGACTCGTTGCTGGTGCCATGTCGATGGCGGCTGGCGAATATGTGTCCGTTAGTTCTCAATCGGACACCGAAGCAGCCGATATGGCACGCGAGAGGAAGGAGTTGGCGGAACAGCCGGGGGCCGAACTCGACGAACTCACTGCGATCTAT
>JANNXS010000036.1:0-2150 GCA_031409695.1 Hyphomicrobiaceae bacterium | reverse complement strand
CTCGGACTGTCCCCCGCGCTGTCTCGACACCGCCCACGCTGCCGTCGGCGTTGCGCAGGAACCCGGTCACCTCGGTCTGCTGGTGGATCTCCACCCCGCGTGCATCCGCTGCGCGCGCATAGGCCCATGCGACCGCATCATGACGAGCCATGGCGGCCTCGGGATGCAGTACGCCTGCAAGGGGCGGGAGGCGCACGCCCTTCAGGTCGCCCATGGCCGGTATACGTCGGCGCACCTCGTCGACATCGATGATCTGATAGCTTGGCCCGTGTAACGCCATGGCCATGGAGCGGCGCCTGAGGTCCCGCAGCTTGCCCCAACTCTGCACGAGATCCACCATGGTGCGCTGGCTGAACAGAATGTTGTAGTTCAGCTCACGGGTCATGGCTTCATAGAGTTTCACCGAGACATCGTGAAAGCGGATCGAGACGTCGCGCAGATAATTCGAACGAATGGTATGCGTGTTGCGCGCCGTGTTACCGCCGCCGAGCCAGCCCTTTTCGATGACGGCGACATTGGTGATGCCGTGCTTGGCAGCCAGATGGTAGGCTGTTGACAGTCCATGACCGCCAGCGCCGACGATGACGATATCATAAACACCTTTCAGCGGCGGGCTTCGCCAAGCGCGCTCCCAGCCCTCGTGATGCCCGATCGCGTTGCGCGCCAGACTGAAGAACGAGTATTTCTGCATTCCCTGGGAGGTCCCGCGATGGTCAGCATTGCTGAAGCGACTATAATCGCCGATGTTCGGATCGTGCAACAAGGCGGCGGACAACAGCAGCGCGTCGCAATTGCCCGCTCGCTGTGCATGGAGCCGAAGGTGATGCTGTTCGATGAGCCGACCTCGGCGCTGGACCCCGAGATGATCAAGGAGGTGTTGGATGTCATGACCGACCTCGCGCAATCCGGGATGACCATGATATGCGTCACGCACGAAGTGGGGTTAGCCCGCCGCGTTGCCGACACGATGATCTTCATGGACATGGGGCGCATCGTTGAGTGTGCGCCGCCCGCGGACTTTTTCAGTGCGCCGAAATCCGAGCGCACGCACCTATTTCTAGGTCAGATATTGTCACATTGAGAACGGACTGTGGGAGAAGCCCGGATGTACCTTCGCAATACATGGTATGCGCTTGCGCGACGTGAAGAGGTTGGCGAACCGCTAGCGACATTCCAGGTGCTCGGCGAACGCATTGTGGCGTATCGTAAGGCGGATGGTTCAACGGCCGCCCTGGAGGACGCCTGCCCACACCGCAAGTTGCCGTTGTCGATGGGCAAGCGACAGGGTGATCGCGTGATGTGCGGCTATCATGGCCTGACCTTCGATGGCACCGGCACCTGCGTTGCCGCTCCAACCCAGGGCAAGATCCCTTCGACGGCGCGCGTGCGCAGCTATCCAACTGCCGATCGTTGGGGCTTGGTATGGATTTGGATGGGGGAAGCCGACCAGGCTGATCCGTCTAAGATCATCAACATCGACAACCACGATAGTGCCGGCTGGGGCATGACCAACGGAGACAGTATGACGTGCGGCTGTAATTACCTCTGGCTGGTCGACAATCTGCTCGACCCCTCGCACGTCGCCTGGGTCCACGTGACCTCATTCGCTGCCCCTGGGACAGAAGATACTCCATTGCAGGTGAGCACAACCGACAGTGGCGTGGTTGTCTCGCGCTGGATGTTGGATCGCCCCGTACCGCCCTATTATGCACCGCTTGTGAAATTCAACGGTCACTGCGATCGCCTGCAGCACTATGAGGTGCGCTATCCCTCCCTCGGCATCAACAAATCGATCTTTACACCGACCGGGACGGGCGGTCAGGGCAAGCCTTTGCACGATACGGCCTACGTGATGGTGTCCTACCACTTCTTGACCCCTGTTGACGCGACCACGACCCGGTACTTCTGGCTGCAGAACAGAAACACTGATGCAGGCAATGCCGAGATCTCCGCACACGTCGCAGCCGGCGCGCGCCGCGCCTTCGAAGAAGACCGGCTTATCCTTGAAGCGGTCGACAAGGGGATGTCAGCGAAGACGTCGCCGAACCTCGATCTCGCACTTGACGCTGGGGCCTTGCGCTTCCGCCGTGGACTGCAAGCTTTAATCGATAAGGGCCAGCTCGCAACATGACGCCTGCGGCCCCACCTAG
>JANNXS010000035.1:0-2916 GCA_031409695.1 Hyphomicrobiaceae bacterium | reverse complement strand
CTCCTATCGGTTCGATGGACTGCCACCTGGTGGCGGCTACAGCGTGCTGTTCCGCAGCCCAGCCGGCAACTACGTCTACGGCTATCTCACCAACGTCACACTGACAGCCAACACTGAACTGACCGAGCAGAACCAACCGATCGATCCATCTGGTGTTGTCTATGATGTCTTGACGAGACAGCCTGTCCCCGGTGCCACCGTACGCATCGTTGGCCCCGCGGGCTTTAATCCGACAACGCATCTCGTTGGCGGTCCGGGCAACGTCGCCCAAGTGACCGGCGCCACGGGCGAGTACCGTTACCTCTTGTTGCCTGGCTCTCCGACGGGCACCTATCGCCTCGAAGTGACGGTGCCGACAGGCTATGTGCAGCGCATCTCAACGGCAATCCCACCTTGCACGACATCGCTCACAGTTGGTGCAGCGTCGATCCCGTCGCTGGTCCAACGTCTCGATACGGCGCCGCCAACGCAGCAACGCATCCACGATCCGGCGTCGTGCCCAAGCACCACGGCTGGTCTTGCAATCGGCGCCGACAGCACACAGTACTACCTCGCCTTTGTGCTCGGTGCGACATCGACCCATGTGATCAACAACCACATCCCCATCGAGGCGATCCCAACCACGACGGCACTCGTCGTGACCAAGTCGACCCCGAAGTTGGACGTGACCCGCGGTGAGCTTGTTCCGTACACGATCACCATCCGCAACAACCAGGACGTTCGCCAAACCGATATCGCTCTGGTTGACATGATTCCACCCGGTTTCCGCTATCGGACCGGCTCAGCGACTGTCGGCGGTACCCCGCGCGAACCTGCCATCAACGGCCGCGAACTCAAGTGGCCGCCGGTGACAATCGAACGTGGCGCGACGCTGCAAGTGCGCTTGATGCTGACAGTTGGCACCGGCGTCAGTGAAGGCGAATATGTCAACCAGGCCTGGGCGATCAACGTGTTCTCGAACGTCGTCGCCTCGAACATCGCAACGGCCACCGTCCGCATCACGCCGGATCCAAACTTCGACTGCTCGGATATCATCGGCAAAGTGTTCGACGACAAAAACCGCAACGGGTTCCAGGAAGATGGTGAAGCTGGCATCGCAAACGCCCGTCTCGCAACGGTCAATGGCTTGCTGGTCACAACGGACGCCTTCGGCCGGTTTCACATTACATGCGCCGATGTGCCGAACGAACAGCGTGGCTCCAACTTCGTGCTCAAGCTTGACGAACGTACGTTGCCGACGGGCTTCCGCCTGACGACGCCAAATCCTGGAGTGGTCGTGCTGACACGCGGTAAGATGGCCAAACTGAACTTCGGTGTTGCCGTCCATCGTGTGGTTCGCATCGACGTCATGGATGCAGCCTTCGAACCCGGCTCTGTGGTGCTCAAGTCTACGTTTGAGGCCAACGTGAGCCAGGTCTTCCCGGCCTTGTCTCAAGAGAAGTCAGTGCTCCGGATCGGTTACGGCCGGACCGGCGCTGAAGACGCAAGGCTCGCGGCTGAACGTGTCCGCAGCCTGCAGAAATATGTCTCCGATGCGTGGCGTGCGTCCGCCGGCAACTACAACCTCGTGATCGAAACGGAAGTCTATCCGGCCGGTTCTTCGAAGTAGCAGCCAGCCAAGTCTGTTCGCCTCGCGTCCGTTCCCAAGAGTTTCGAAGTTCTCACGTGTCGCCTTTGCGCCGCGACCGGATGGTTGCGCGCGCGTGTCCTGAGGAAATGCCATGCGCCGTGCAACTGAAACTGGGGCCAGCCCCCGCGCCACAGACAGCTGTGAGACTGGCTTGATGGCTGGTTCTCCGGGGCACTCGCCTATGGGTTTAGTCAAGTCGCGCCGCATCGGGTCTGGCCAAATCAGTCTGGCCGCGCTTCTTGTCGCAATCTCGTTTGGCGAAGCGGTCGCATGGGATACGACCGTGAGAACAACAAGTAAGCGGGCGGGGGCCAACACCGAACGCATGATCGGCGGTGATGCCCGTGCCAACGGCGCCTGTGCGCCGACCCACGGACCATCCGTACCATTTGCGATTTCAGTCGACGGCGTCCGGCTCTCGGACGGAAAGACGCACACCAACGCCGATAGCCAACGCTGCGCCGACGTGGCTCTGGAACGCGCGGATGTGCAGGTGCGCTATGATGCGCTGGCAAGCGAGCCTCGCTTGAACGTCCTGGCGGGCCCCGATGCGGTCAACAAGGGTGATACGCTGACCTTCTCGACGTATGCGAACTATCACCACTGGATCGCACGTGGCGAAGTGCGCGTGTTCCGCAACGACAAGACCCATCGCCAGCACCCGCTGGCCGTGTTGCCGATCGACAAGGGTACCGCGACTTGGCAGGTGCCGCATGACCTCAAGGACGAGGTCATTTATGTTCTTCGCGTGTACGATGCGAAGGGCCGCTTCGATGAAACCGCGCCGAAACTGGCAAAACTTGCAGACTTGCGCGGCGGCAAGTGGACCGGGGAAGACCCGCTCAAAGTCTTCGACGGCAACGCACGTGAAGTGCGCAACATTCCCGTCTCTGGCGGCGCCATCCTTGTCTCCGGCACACGCGTGCCGGCCGGACAGGAGGTCCTCGTCATGGGGGTTCCAGTACCCGTCGACGCCAAGGGCAACTTTGCCATCCGTCACATAGTGGCCGACGGCACGCATGATGTCGAAGTCGTGTTCGTTGACAAAAAGGGCACGGCGTCCGCATTCAATCGGTCAGCCACCATCCCCGATAATGACTGGTTCTATGTCGCGATGGCTGACATCACCGCAGGCCGCAATTCGATTTCTGGTCCGGCCAACGTGGTGCGCGCCGATGATCGCGATGGCTACGCCAAGGAAAGCTATGTCAATGGCCGCGTCGCCTTCTATCTGAAGGGCAAGGTCAAGGGCGAATACCTGATCACCGCATCGGCTGACACCAAGG
>JANNXS010000034.1:0-48944 GCA_031409695.1 Hyphomicrobiaceae bacterium | reverse complement strand
GTCATCAGCAAGAAGCCGTTGGACGAGATCGCGGTTTGGATTTGAGGGTGCGCTGTTGATAGCTCGCGTGCAGCATTGGCACTCCGCCTGCATTTTCGCTACAGGGCGCCATGGCAACGTCAAATACACCAGCTGGCACATCCGCCGGCGTGCTGCCCGCACAGGCAATCCGCGCGCTCATTGAGGCTGGCGCGGTTCGGCTGGAGCGGCCGCTGGCTGATAAACAACTGCAGCCAGCAAGCCTCGATCTGCGCCTCGGCGCCAAGGCCTACCGCATCCGCGCGAGCTTTCTGCCGGGGCCAACGGCGACCGTTGCCAGCAAACTTGGCGCGATCGTCCTGCACGAGATCGACCTGACAAACACGGCGGTGCTTGAGACGGGGTGCGTTTACATCGTGCCGCTGCTCGAAAGCCTCGCACTGCCGGTGCACCTGTCAGCATCGGCGAACCCCAAGAGTTCGACTGGTCGTCTCGATGTCTTCACCCGCGTGATTGCTGACGGCGGGGTGGCTTTCGATCAGATTCCGGCCGGCTATCAAGGGCCACTGTATGCTGAAATCTGTCCGCAAACGTTTCCAATCAAGGTGCGGCTTGGCTCGACACTGTCGCAGATCCGGTTTCGTCGCGGGGATGCGGTTGAGGACGACACGCATTTGCGGGCGCTGCATGCCCGGGAGCGGCTGGTTTCGGGCGGGGCTGAAGACATTGATGGCGGGATCGCGCTGTCGGTCGATCTCGGTGGCGATGCTAGCGGACTCGTTGGCTATCGCGCCAAGCGACATACGGGCATTGTCGATGTCGACGCGCCGGGTGCCTGTGCCGTGCTCGACTATTGGGAGCCGATCCAGAAGCGCGGACGACCGCAGCTGATCCTTGATCCCGATCAGTTTTACATCCTTGCGTCCAAGGAGGCCGTGCACGTGCCGCCAACGCATGCGGCTGAGATGATGCCATTTAACCCACTGGTTGGGGAGTTCCGCGTGCATTATGCGGGCTTCATGGACCCGGGCTTTGGCCATGCAGCTGTGGGCGGCACTGGCGCGCGCGTTGTGCTCGAAGTGCGGAGCCACAAAGTGCCGTTTTTCCTTGAAGACGGACAGATCATCGGCAGGCTTGTTTATGAGCGCCTTACAGCTGTGCCGGAGATCCTGTACGGACAAGGCTTGGGATCTAATTATCAGGGGCAGCACTTGAAGCTATCGAAGCATTTCAAGTGAACAGCGGCGGTTGCCATTTGCGCATCTGTGTGGATCGGCTACCGTCATGTCAGTTCAGGGCTGATGGGGTCTGCACATGCGTGTTCCGCCGCGACCAATTTTCGCGTTTTTCCGTCGTCGCATGAGCAGCTTCGCGGCGGCAGCCGGATTGGCATCAAGCGCTCTCATAGCAGGTGCCCTGGTATCGGGCGCGCTGGTTTCGGAAGCCCTGGTGTCGGAAGCCATGGCGCAAACGGATTTTCCGAACAAGCGGATCCAGGTGGTGCTGCCTTATCCCGCAGGTGGTATTGTCGACATCGTCACGCGGATCACAACTGATAAGTTGGCCAACACCTGGGGCCAGCCGATCGTGGTTGAGTCGCGCTTGGGCGCAAACGGCAACATTGCCTGGGATTTTGTCTCGCGTGCTGATCCAGATGGCTACACGTGGGGTTTCATCGCACCAGCGCTGGTCGCCAATCCGCGCATGCAGCCGAGCGTGAAGTGGAACGAGGACAGCTTCGTGCCAATCGGTGGCGCGGTCTGGGCGCCTTCAATCGTGGTGGTGCATCCAAGTGTGCCCGCCAAAACAGTGGCTGAATTCGTCGCCTACGCAAAGTCGAAGCCTGGCATTTTGAACTGGGCCAACCCGGGCATCGGCACATCCCAACACCTGAACACGGCGATCTTCAATACAACCACCAAGGTTGAAATGGTGCCCGTGATCTATCGGGGGCAGCCGGCGGCCATTCTCGATCTTCTATCGAATCGCGTGCAATTCATGATCGCGTCGCCGGGTTTGGTGGTCGAGCACATTACGGCTGGGACTTTGAAACCACTGGCGATCCTTGGCACGCAGCGTGCCCCGCAATTGCTGGAGGTGCCGACCATGACCGAGGCCGGATTCTCGGAGATCAACGTGGTCGCTTGGTACGGCTATTCGGCCCCGCGCGGCACGCCGCAGCCGATCGTCGATAAGATCGTGAGTGGTTTCAATGGGGCGTTGCAGGACCCGGCGGTCCGCTCGGCGCTTGAAAAGCAGTATTTACAGGTTATGGAGCCGCTCACCCCGTCCGCGTTGCGCGCGCTGTTGGCGTCTGATGCTGAAAAATACGCCAAGGTGATCCGGGACGCCAATATCCGGATTGGGGATTGAAACGGGAACGCGCCAAGGAGGGCCTGGATTTGGGTGTGACCTGTATTCTCTATGGCATTCCGAACTGTGACACGGTCAAAACGGCCCGCCGTTGGCTGACTGTGGCAAGCATCGCGCACACCTTCCACGACTATAAGAAAGACGGGGTGGATGAGGCGAAACTTGCGATGTGGTGTCATCTGCACGGCTGGCAGAAACTGCTGAACCGCGCGGGAACCACGTTTAAGAAACTGCCGGACGCAGATAAATTGGGGCTCGACAGCGCTAAGGCGATCAGGCTGATGGCAGCCAACCCGTCGATGATCAAGCGACCCGTGTTGGAGCATACCTCGCTCAAACACGCCGTGCATGGACCCGCGGGTGGTGTGCTCATCGGCTTTGATGTGGACGCTTGGACTTTGACCCTCACCTGAGCTGACCCCATGCCTCTCGACCTCGCCGCCGCCCGCCTCGTCATTGATACCGCACTCACCAAAGGGCGGGAGTTGAAACTAAAGCCTCTGGCGGTCGCCGTGCTTGATGCCCGAGGCTGCATGATCGCTTTCGCCGCCGAGGCCGGCACATCGCTGCTTCGAGAGCAAATTGCACGTGGCAAGGCGTCAGGCGCGCTGGCCATGGGCCTCGGCTCGCGGGCCTTGTTCAAGCGCGCGCAAGAACAGCCGTTTTTTATCGACGCTGTGAATGGGTTGGCCAGAGGCGAGTTGATACCGGTGCCGGGCGGCGTTTTGATTCGGGATGCAGCAGGCATGCTTTTGGGAGCTGTCGGCATCAGCGGGGACACGTCTGACAATGATGAAATTTGCGCCTTGGCTGGGATCGGCGCGGCGGGGCTCGTGGCTGAAACGGGCTAAGGTGGGTGCAGTTGTCTTGCAGTGGAGATGTAATAAACGCTCTTACACCATGAATTGGCCGTGTCCGCGATGATTGGTGTACCACTGGGCCGGCTTAGGTGAGCAGTGAGTTCATGAACCGCAAAATCGCAGCTATTTTCGCCGCGGATGTCGCGGGATATTCGACCCTCGTCGCTGAGGACGAGGAAGACGCCCTGCGCCGCCTGAAGGGCTATCGGGCCGTTATTGACGACTTCATCGCGCAATTCGGCGGTACAATTTTTAACACCGCGGGCGATTCCGTCATGGCGGCTTTTCCAAGCGCCGTCGACGCGGTGCGGTGTTCGATCGATGTTCAGGAGAGCCTGCGCACCCGCAACCGCGCCTACCCTGAAACCCGCCATATGCTGTTTCGCATCGGCATCAACATTGGCGATGTGGTTGAGCGTGACGGCGATCTGCTGGGAGACGGGGTTAATCTTGCGGCGCGTTTGCAGGGTTTGGCCGAGCCCGGTGGGGTATGCATCTCGCGGTCGGTGCACGAACAAGTGGTCGGTAAGCTGTCGGTGTCGTTTAATGATCTTGGCGAGAGATCGGTCAAGAATATTCCGACACCTGTGCATGTTTACGGGGTGGCATGGCAGAATGAGGTGGCGAGCCGCAGCCGAAGCCGCCGGTCGGTTTCGCCGTGGATTGCAACGGGGGTCGCTTTAGTCCTCGTTGCTGCAGTTTTCGGCTACCTGATGCTTCGTGGACGGCCGATAGTTGCGACAACGACGCCGGTGACGCCTTTAAGCGCCACTCGTGAAAGTCTACCTCAGACAAGTCCGGCACTGCCTCGTATGGCCGAGCCTAGTACAGCCCCGGCAATCCCATCGCAAAACTCGACTACTTTGCCGGCAGTCGCGCCAATATCCGCCGTGGTTTCGACACCGACAAAGCGGCGACTGGTACCCGCGGCAATCCCGTTCTTGATGCCGTCGGAGCAACGCGACGTTGCGGAGCTTTATTTGCCAAGCGTCGGCCACAAAGCGATCGCGCTCAATAGAGCGCGCTTTGGATACATCATCGGCGCCGCAGATGAAGAGTCTGCCAAGAGGCTCGCATTACAACGCTGTGAGGTGCGTGCGAAGGCTGCAGGCTACACGACGCCGTGTGAAATTTACGCCGTCGGCGATGACGTCGTTTGGCCCCATGCTCCGCCGCCAATCCCCGTGCGGCCGTGGCTCAAACGTGATCCTGTGATTGAGACGCCGGTCACAATTGAGCTCCTCCGCCGTATGCGTCCTGGTCTCCCAGAACGGACTGCGACCGAACACATCGCGTTTGGTGGCGGCGCCTACATCGCGTTGCACCCCAAGCGGCGCGGGGGCGCTTCTGATTTCTACAAAGCAGCCACGGTGCCGGAAGACGATGCCATGCGGGTGGCTCTTGAGTTATGTGGCCACAAGGTCAAGGAGGCGTGTATCATTGTCGGGGTGGGAAATACACTCGTGGTGCCTGTACCAGCCACTATGTCGATCGTAGGCTTGTTCCAGTCCGCTACCCATCCACTTGTCGCGGTCGACTACCGACAATCGCTCACCGCGCGCTTGGCGGGTGCTCCAAATGGTTGGAGCGCCGTCGCCCTGGGCGGCAGTGGGAGGCCAGCAGTGGCGCTTGGCCGAGCAACGGAACAGCAGGCAACGGCAATGGCACTTGAAGATTGCGGCCGGCACGAGCGCGATTGCAAAATCATCGCAATCGGCCCGTTTACTGTCGAGCCGGACCAGGCGCCTGCGGCTGGCAAAAGCGATGTGGCTGATCCGATTCAGGGTGCGAAAGAGGTTAGCACGCCCGCGGCGCCTCCAAAAACGACGCCGTGATGCCTTGACGGGTCTCGCGGATGCCGCTTTAGACCGGGCGAAGCTCGCAGACGCGCCGTCTTTGGCGCCCGGAGATCGAAATGGCCACCGCTTTCAAGTTCGAACTTGTGACGCCTGAGCGTGTCCTGATGTCGTCTAACGTCGAGCAGGTCCTAATCCCGGGCGCGGATGGAGACCTGACTGTGTTCGCTGGCCATGCGCCGGTCATTTCGACGTTGCGCCCGGGCGTCATCGAGGCAAAGGCGGCGGACGGCAAAGTGACTCGCATCTACGTACGCGGTGGTTTCTGCGAGATCGCGCCTGACAGCGTCGCCATCTTAGCCGAGCGGGCACAAGATGCCGATGCACTGACCGGGGATGCACTTGCTTCCGAGCTCAAAGCTGCTGAGGCCGAACTTGCGGCTGTTGGTAACGATGAGGCACGCTGGCTCGCGGTTTCAGCCGTCGAAAGCCTCAAGCGCTTGGGCGGTAAAGCCGCGTGATGCAAGACCACAGTCGTCCACAAAGACGGCGACACTAACGGGCCGCCGAGTTTGCAGGTCTCCAGTTGTTAAAGCGAGACGAAGAGACCGGTTCCAGGATTAAGGACCTCAAGTTGGCCGCTTGCGATGTCGAAGTGGGCGCCATGAAGTTGTATCTTGCCGCGGCCTTCCAAGGTGTGGATGCACGGGAAGGTGCGCAGGTTTGCCAGAGACGCTTGCACCGCGCGACGTTCTAGAGCGGCGCATTGCTCTGCGGCCGGTTGTTTGCCAAGCCGAGACACGACATCGTCTCGCGCGTCGTCGAGCATCGCCATCCAATTGGTAATGAACTGCGCCTCGGTTTGGCGCGCCGCCGTCTTTTCAAGACACGCACGGACACCACCACAACCAGAATGTCCCATGACAATGATATGCTTCACGCGTAGATTGAGGACCGCGAATTCGAGGGCAGCCGAGACGCCATGGTATTTGCCGGTGGTCTCAAAGGGTGGCACGAGGTTGGCGACGTTGCGCATGACAAACAGTTCGCCGGGCATAGCCGAGAAAATCGTTTCCGGATCGACGCGGCTATCGCAGCAGGAAACCACCATGATATCAGGGCTTTGACCGTTGACGGCGAGGTCCTCATAATGGGTTTGGTTGGGCGAGAAATGGCGGAAGTGGAAACGCTTGAACCGGTCCGCGAGTTTTTCGGGGAAGTGGGACATTGAGTGCTTCCGGGTGAGGGTGGCGCTAGCCGTCCCCACCCCATGACGCTTCAGGCCGGGTCGGGCAAGTAGGACTTGCCGATCATCGGGCGGCCAAGCGGGTCCGGCGTTAACCAGGGCCGAACATGCGACTGGTCTGGTGCCCCCTCGCCTGTACATCAAGCCGACTTGCATCACGCTCACGCAATTCAGGCCGACAGAAAAAATCAGGCCGACAGAAAAAGGTAGGCGACTTTGCCCCGCGGCGGAACCTCATGACATTCGACTATGTGGTGGTTGGCGGTGGTTCCGCGGGAGCCGCGGCGGCCGCGCGACTGGCCGAAAACCCTGACATCTCAGTCTGCCTCCTTGAGGCGGGCGGGCACGGTAACGGCATACTGGTGCGCGTACCGTTCCTTGGCGTTGCAATGGTGACGAGCAACCGCAACAATTGGCAGTTTGAGACCGTGCCACAGCCTGACCTCGATGACCGGGTGTTGTACCAGCCGCGCGGCAAGTGCCTCGGTGGTTCAAGCGCGATTAATGCGATGGTTTATGTGCGCGGCTGCGCCACAGACTTCGACGGCTGGGCCGCTCAAGGATGCGACGGTTGGGGATCCAACGACGTCCTCCCATTTTTCCTCCGGTCAGAAAAAAACCAGCGAGGTGAGGGAAAATATCATGCTGCGGATGGGCCTTTGCAGGTCGCCGACCAGCGGAGCCCGCATCCGGCCTCGCGTGCCTTCATCGCGGCATGTCTCGCGAACGATATCCCAGCAAACGATGACTTTAATGGCGAGACGCAAGAGGGCGCGGGCTTGTTTCAAGTGACGCAATTCTGGACCAACGGAAATCGCGGCCGGCGGTGTTCCACGCGGGCCGCTTATCTTGCATCGCCGCCACCAAATCTGACGATTGTAACGAACGCGAGGGCGACTCGCATTGCGCTCGCTGGTCGGCGCGCCGTCGGGGTGCATTATCGCACGAACGGGCGCGATAAGATCGTGCGCGTTCGACGCGAAGTGATCATTTCCTCGGGCACGTTTGGTTCGCCGCATCTGCTGATGCTGTCTGGAATTGGACCGCGGCCGGCGTTGGAGCGACATGGGATCGAGGTCGTGCAGGCGCTCCCGGGTGTAGGGCAGAACCTGCAAGATCACTTGAATTATACGGCGCTTTGGCGATCACCGGACACGACTTTACCCGGTTTGGGGGTGCGTGGGGTCGCGCATGTTGTGGCATCGGCCGCGCGTTGGCTATGGGACGGTAGCGGCTTGATCTCATCGCCGTTTGCCGAAGCTGGCGCATTTCTGCGATCTACACCCGATGTTGAGACGCCAGATATTCAGTTGCAGTTCGTCATTGCCATCGACGATGATCATGGGAGAAAAATGCACCGGGGCTATGGTTTTTCATGCCACGTGTGCCTGGCAAGGCCCCATTCGCGTGGTGACGTCGGGCTGACGACGGCCGACCCAATGGCGGCACCGCGCATAAATCCACGGTACTTGTCGGACCCGCGGGATATCGACGTGATGGTGCGTGGGGTTAAACGGGTTCGGGAGATTTTATCCAGCGCATCCTTGGCAGCTTTTCAGAGCACAGAGATTTATTCGCTGCAAGGACAGTCGGACGAGGCCATAGTTGCTATGATCCGTCGGCGGGCGGAGACGAGTTATCATCCTGTTGGAACATGCAAAATGGGGGTCGATGGTCTCGCGGTGGTCGACCCACAGTTGCGCGTACATGGCATTGAGGGACTGCGCGTTGCCGACGCTTCCATCATGCCGACCATCATCTCAGGCAACACCAATGCGGCATCGATCATGATCGGGGAGCGGGTCGCGGGTTTTGTAGCGGCATAGCCATCAAGCGAGCCGCAGCGTTTGCGCGCGGCGGAACCAGCAAACTGGAGCCCAGATGGACTAAGCCAGTACGTTTGGCGCTTGGGTCAGCCGTCCAATTGCCAGCGGCCGGTGGCAAGGCGGCAGGCGATGCCTTCGGTCTGTTGTCTATGCCGGCCCGATGTCAGCGTGATGATCAAGTGTCGGCAGACATTGCCACCGTTGTCCTTGAAGGATTGTGTCGGCTGGAACACACCGGAAAGGCGGCCGTGCAAGCGCTGCCAGATATACGTGCTGCCGTCGCCGACCTGGTTCAAAGCGACACTGATCGCATCCAAGGTCGCAACTTCGTCGTTATCGTCCAACGTCGCGCGCAGGTCTGGTGGGGCAAAATCAAGGGCGTGCCGCCTGATCGGGACGGGTTCGGCGGCACCCGCAATTCCCGGTGAAAAAATCACAATCGCGACCAGAAACAGGGCGGCTGCGCAGGTCGCAAAGACTGCGAACGGATCATCTCTAACCATGGGACACCACAACGCGACGGGGACACAACAGGGGCATTTTCCGGCGCAACAGGCCGACCCTTGACGAAAGTCTGCCGTAACAGGGTTAAGCGCTGGTGAAGATCTGTTGCGGGTTTGCGCGTTCGCTGTTTCACGCGAACCGACACCGGTCTAGAGCATGTTTGGATCCTACGGAATCGGAACAGCGCTCTATGTCTATGCTTGGTCGCATTTTCTTCTACGAAACGGGAAGCCACTTCGTCGGAAAATGCTCTAGACTTTGACCGTTGCTTTGGGCCGCAGCTGGAGTCGGCAAGATGGCTGAGACGATCATTGAAGCGAGGGCGCTGACCAAGCGCTTTACGAAGTCGCTCGACTTTGCTGGTCGCGTTGCTGCGCGGCTTGGCGCAGGCATGCGCGATGAAACCGTGCATGCGGTGGAGCGGGTGTCGCTTGCCATCCAAAAGGGTGAGGTGGTCGGACTGGTCGGCGAGTCCGGCTGTGGCAAGTCAACACTCGGACGCATGATCGCTGGTATTCTTCCGCAGACGGAAGGAGAGGTGTATTATAAGGGCCGCGATCGTGCTGCGCTTGATCCGGCTGAGACGAAGGCCGCGCGGCTTGCGGTACAAATGATTTTCCAGGACCCCTATGCCTCGCTGAACCCGCGGGCACGCGTGGAGAGCATCATCGGCGAAGCGCCGCTCGTGCACGGGCTAACGACAAAGCGGGACGTCGGGGATTATGTGGCGGATGTGCTTGGCCGCGTTGGGCTCGACCCGTCGCTTGTGCGACGGTATCCGCATCAGTTTTCGGGCGGGCAGCGTTCCCGCATCGGCATTGCCCGGGCGCTCGCTGTCAAGCCCGAGTTCCTGGTATGCGATGAAGCAATTGCGGCGCTCGATGTGTCGATCCAGGCGCAGGTCATCAACCTGTTCATGGACCTGCGGCGCGATTTGGACCTAACATATCTGTTTATTTCCCATGATCTTGGTGTGGTGCAGCACATCGCGGATCGGGTTGTGATCATGTACCTCGGCCGCATCGTGGAAACTGCGACAACTGAAGCCTTGTTCGCTGGTCCGAACCATCCCTACGCACAAGCGTTGCTTGCCGGGATGCCGCGCGTCCAAACCGGGCGGCGGATTTTTTCTCCGGTTAAGGGCGAGATCCCATCGCCGTTGAATCCGCCAACTGGCTGTCATTTTCATCCGCGCTGTCCCCACGCTATGCCACGCTGTCAGGACGCTGCACCGCCGCTGCGCGAGATCGCACCAGGCCGGATGAGCGCGTGTTGGTTGAATGAGGCGTAAAGTGCGCGGCATCGAGCCGGTCACCGCTTCTCAAGCCCACACCAGCGGGCCATGAAAAGTGCGATGGTTTTCGTTATTCTGCGGACACTTTCGATCTCAACGGCCTCGTCGATGCCGTGGACGCCGCGGCTGGTTGGACCGTACACGAGGCTTGGGATGTTGTCGTACAGCATGGTGACCCGCGCATCGAGATAGGCCGGCGTGATTAAGTCTTCGAGCGGCTTGGCGAACACCGTCTCGTGGGCACCAGCGAGGCACATCTCGGCGTCGCTGCCAGGTTCAAGTGTGAAGCCTTCGGCGAAGAACCCGGTCCATTGCACCGTCGGCGGATTGTTGCGGAAGCCTGGTTCAGAGCGGGCGAGCGCCGCGATACGATCTTCTACGGCTTTGCGAACCGTGTCTGCTGAGATGCCTGGGTACATGGCGAAGCGGCAATGAACCGTGCATTCTGCGGGGACGGACGAGTTCCAGTCGCCGCCTTCAATGCGGCCGATGTTGAGGTTGATCGGGTGCTCGAGCCCCGCATAGTAACGGTGGCGGACACGGTCGGCATTGGCCGCCGCTTCAAGTTCACGCAGTGCCCCGATGACTTTGTAGGCGCCGTCGATGGCATTCAAGCCTGATTGCATGACGCGCGTGTGCGCAGGGCGACCAACGACGCGGACTGAAAACCAGATAACGCCGGCATTGGCGCGCACGATTTTTTCGTCCTCAGGTTCCGGGCAAATGACGGCGTCGGCTTTGTAGCCACGAATTGACGTCGACAGCGTGCCATTGCCGGTGCTCTCCTCCTCGATCACGGACTGGACGTGGACGGTTGCCGCGGGCTCAAAACCAGCCGCTCGAACAGCATCAAGCGCAAAGATGTTGGCGGCAAGCCCAGCCTTCATGTCGCCTGAACCGCGCCCATGCAGCCAACCGTCCCGAATGACGGGATCGAAGGCCGGATATTGCCACATGTCGGCTGGACCGGGTGGCACGACGTCGACGTGCGCGTTCAAGATTAGCGAACGGCCTGTTTCTTTGTTGGGTCGCCAGCTGCCGACGACGTTCCACGCATTGTCATAGGTCGTCCCGGCCACTGGACCAAAGCCAGGATGGGCTCTTAGATCTGCCTCACGCAACTGCCAGCGGTCCATGGCGAGGCCACGGTCCTTCAGGGCCGCAAAGACGAAATCCTGGATCGTGGCTTCTTGACCGCGCAATGATGGAAAGCGCACCAAGGCCTGTGTAAACCGAATCTGCGAGTCAAACGCCGCGTCGACGCTGTCGACGATGCGGCGTTCGTCTGCTTGAGTGGTCGCATTTTTTTCGCCGAACCGGGAAGCCACTTCGGCGGAAAATGCTTTAACTTCGGCGGGCTTCGACATGGACGGCTCCGTTGGGCTTGCCCGCCCTTGTAACAGACCCGGCTGCGTATCAGCTACGCCACCGCACCGAAGCTACGAAACTGGTTTGACAGTTACGCTTAGAGCGCATTTCGATCTCATGGAATCGGAATGCGCTTTAGGAGTCCTTGTTTTGACGCATTTTCTACGACGAACCGGTGTCCACTTCGGCGGGAAATGCCCTAGTTCCAGCGTAGCTCAAACGGCGTCAATCGAACTGTTTCATCTTTGCGGGCACGGCCTTCGGCGGGGCGGTCTTCGTCCATGACGCCACCAAAAAATACATCGGCCGTGACGCCTTGGATGAACACGTCGGCACTCTTTCGGAAGCCAGCTTCGCTAAGCTGCGAGCGGAGTGCCCCATCAATCCAGAGCTTGACTTGGCCATTGAAAACGCCGGGCGTGTTGAGGATGATTTCCTGGTCGACGCGGAACCACTTGCCCCGTGGCAGCGTGGCACGGCGGTCATGTTCGGACACTTCGGTCTGAAACTTGCCTGAGGCCGTCAAAGCCACGTGATTACCGAATGCACCGCGCTCGAGCCATTTGATGTGTGTCTTGAAGCGTTCGCCTTCGGCCGCACCCAATTGCGGCGAAACGCCGAACATGCCGGGCAACGTGCCAGCATAGTCGAATTCGAAATCCGCTGGCAAATAAACGTTGTAGGACAGACAGGCGGCCGTCAATTTCTGCGGCAGGGAGCGCGGCATCCAGGGAAAGCTCATGCCACCCGGCGTTGCACGTTCATTGTCGGGTTGTGATGTTCCGGCCTTGAGCGACACGCTCAAACCGGCGGGGGCGGGTGCGTCTTTGAAGGCTGTCAGGCGCAAGTTCTCTATGACGAGAATATCGCGGCCAGAGGCGCCGGCCTGAATGTCGCTCGGCGTCATCAAGGCGCCGTCGCGTTTGATGTTCATCGCGACAACCCGATTGTAGCGCTCGGTGCATGGGGCGGCGCCGGGCGTGGTGAGCGCCGTTCTGACGAAGACAACACCACCCGTTGCGATGACCAGCAGAACGGCGCCGTTGATCGCTAGGGCTTTCAGACTTGGAAGGGTCATCGGGGGGATCTTTCGCTCGTAACTTTGTCAGACGTCCGCCGGATGGCCAGCGGGGCAAATAGATACTCAGCCAGGCTTTTTGAGCCTGTCACCAACTGAACGTTGAGGACGATGCCTTCGCGCTGGTCGGCAAGTGCGGTGCCCGTCACGTCAAGCGCGATACGTGCGGTCGGATAGTTGGGAGAGGTGCCGTTGTCAGGTCCTGCGTCGGTGCCGGTGCGCATGTGGTTGCCGGCTCGGGCATCCGTTGCTTCAGCGCTGGTCTCACGGCCAACGCTTTCGACTGTGGCTGTGAGCATGCCACCGAAGTGGAGTGCACCCGCAGACCAGACGCGTGCGGTTTGTCCGGCCGAGGGGGCAGCTGCAGCCGACGCCGGCCAACTGACGTCAACTTGCAAGCGGTTGGGGCTCGGTCGAATGGTAGCAAGCGGGGCCTTAGCGGCGAGTTGCATGCCGGTCGTTACTTGCGCGATTTCGACAATCCGGCCGGCGACCGGCGCACGGATGTCCAGCCGATCCAGCTGACCTTCGAGAAGTGCTGCCCGGGCGGAGTGGCCAACGATGACCCGATCGGCCTCTAAGGCTTCGGCTTCGAGGGACGCAATGCGGGCGCGCACTGTGGTTTTGTCGCCGGCGCCAGCTAGGGCTGCCGCTTCCTGCTTGAGACCGTCGATGTCCATGCGGCGCGCATCAATGCGTTTACGGAGGGCTAAAAGTTCGTTCTCGATGTGGCGACGGTCAAACTGCGCGATCAGTACGCCGGCTGCGACGTCCATCCCGGGTGTCACATGCAGCTGTGCAAGCGTTCCGGCACTGTCGTGTCGGACAATGACAGGCTCGGCGCGTTTGACGGCGGCTGCGATGGCGACCGGCCCTTGGTCGACATCGATGGTGAACAGGGCGGCGCCGAGAAGCGCGCTGCAACCGAGCGCCATCAGTCCAAAGCGGATTGGCACGACAGGGTTGAGGGTGGGGGCGTTCAAGGTGGGAGCCTTCTGCATGTTACGGGCTTCCACGGTATGGGCTTGTAATCCCGAACGTTGCCGGGGGGCGGGCAGAGGGGGGGCGGGCGGTAGGCAAGGGGGCTGTCGGTTGGAACGTCGGGCGCGCCGGATGGGTTGGCATCGATTGGGCTGAACTGGGTTGGGCTGGGATGTGTGGGTTGGGTGAAGCACTCGGTTGGCATGCTTGCGGGGCTACGATTGGCTGCGAACGCGGCGCGCCCCGGTCGGCCATGGCGACTGGCGCGGCGTTTAAATGCCGCAATCCTACTTCCAGGGCAGCAAGATCTGGCACGCGGTCATAGGCCGACAAGACGGCGCGCGTTAAAGTAACATGCAGAACGACGGATGCGGCCAACCCGGCCAAGGTCAAGCTTTCCGACTGCACAAGCCAGACGCCGACAACGGCGACGATCACGCACGAACCTAACTCGATGGCCCGCATTATTGCTGCCAACTGCCGGGCGGGACGCGCCAAGTTGTAGGTGGCGACGATGGCCGCACGGCTCAGGGTTTCCCAATCGGCCACAATGCCGCCTGACATACGCCGCACAGCGATCATCGGTGCGTTGGTCGCGGCGGTTCGCCAGGCTTTGTCGGCCGCGGCTCGCGCTGACGCGGCTTTTGCATGGGCCAAGGCCGCCGCGCGTGCGCGCAGGAGGGCCGATGTGATCAGACAGACAAACCACAGCAAGGATATGGCACCAAGCGCAGGGTGCACGACAAACAAAACGATCAGGGGAACGACGCCTGCCACAGCATCGAGCAGGGCTGATAAGGCCGGACCGGCAATGGTCTGCGTGCAGCGGTCGAGGGCGGCGCGGTCGGCGTCGAGAGATTCTGGCATGACGCCGCGGTCGAGGCGGTCTGCGAGGACGGCTGCTCCAGCGGTATGGTCGAGCCAAAGGGCTGACTGCAACAAGATGCGGTCACGGGCGGCAAGCAAAACCGAGCGGAGCACAGCTGCGGCAAGAGCTGCGGCTGTAACCAGTAGGAGGCCATTCAAACTGGCGCGATGTTCGGCCGCTTCGATGGCGTGCATCACGACGATCGGCAACGCCAGCGCGAGCATGGCTGCGCCGAATGTAAACATTGCGGCATACGCCGTCGCTCGCCAAACCTGAGCGGAAAGGACTGCAAAAGCCGGCCGTGCGTGACGCATGATACTGGCCTAGGACGCGTTGATCAGAAGGGGCGGAACGGACTGGTACCCACCTAGATACCCAGCCTAGGCGCTGCGTGGTTAAAATTTCGCGTTCAAAATCCGTCGGTTGTGTAGGATCGTTGATAAATTTGGCGCGGGTGGATGTCGAACCGCAAAGGCTTGGACGTTCAAGAAACGGGCGATGCACACTTGGGATGTGACGATTGCGATCACCTGCCGTGCCTCGTCGGGTCGAAGCAAGGGCATTGCGGACCGCACCTGATCTGGCTCATATGCGACCCAGATTAACGCAAAGGAGAACCCCATGGTCGACGCCGTCATCGTCTCCACTGCCCGCACGGGCCTCGCAAAATCCTTTAAAGGTGCCCTCAACAACACCCATGGCGCGACCCTTGGCGGCCACGTGGTGCAACATGCCATGAGCCGCGCCAAGATCGAGGCTGGTGAAGTTGAAGACGTGATCATGGGTTGCGCCAACCCAGAGGGTGCGACCGGCGGCAATATCGCGCGTCAGATTGCTATGATGGCCGGTTGCCCCGTCGGTGTCTCTGGCATGACCGTCAATCGTTTCTGCTCGTCTGGACTGCAGACCATCGCACTCGCCGCCCAACGCATCCAGGCTGGTGAAGCCGACATCTTTGCCGCTGGCGGTGTCGAGAGCATCTCGCTGGTTCAGAACACGATGAACCGCACGAACGGCGTCGACAAAGCGCTGAAAGCCAAGAAACCCGAGATGTACTGGAACATGCTGCAAACCGCTGAAATGGTGGCGAAGCGGTACAATATCTCACGCGAAGCTCAGGATCGGTATGGCGTTGAGAGCCAGCTGCGGGCGGCCGCTGCACAGCAAGGCGGCAAGTTCAACGATGAGATCGTGCCCATCACCGTGCAGATGCTGAAGGCCGAAATGAACGACAAGAAGGAAGTCGTTCGCAGCTGGGAAGAAACCGTCACGCTGAACAGTGACGAAGGCATCCGCGGCGACACGACCTATGAGGGCGTCGCCAAAATCCGCCCGGCCATCGAGGGCGGCGTGATCTCGGCCGGTAACGCGAGCCAGTTCTCCGATGGTGCCTCGGCCGCGATCCTCATGAGCGACGCGCAGGCAGCCAAGCGCGGATTGAAACCGCTCGGCATCTTCAAAGGCTTTGCCGTCGCCGGTTGCGAGCCAGACGAAATGGGCATCGGCCCCGTTTACGCCGTGCCAAAACTGTTGAAGCGTGCCGGCATGAAGGTCGAGGATATCGATCTGTGGGAACTGAACGAAGCCTTCGCCTGCCAAGTCATGTACTCGCGCGACACACTCGGGATCGACAATGCCCGCCTCAACGTCAACGGCGGCGCCATCGCCGTCGGCCACCCCTACGGCGTTTCAGGTGCCCGCTTGGTCGGGCACGCTTTGATCGAGGGTCGCCGCCGCAAAGCCAAGCACGTGGTCGTGACCATGTGCATCGGCGGCGGTATGGGCGCTGCCGGGTTGTTTGAGGTGGTGCTGTAAGGGGGTTGCCGTGGGGATGGCGAAAAGAATTTGATTTTAATGAGGTACAGCCATGCCATCCATCACATCCTTCGCACTTCAATACTCAAACGGCAACGCAGCGGCGCTGCTCGCATCGCATCACGATCTGCTTATTCTTGAAGGTGATCCGCTTCGATCAGGTGCCCCCGGCGCCACTGTGGCTGATACAGTCCTTAATCAGCTGCAAGGGCAAGGACGCACTGTCGTCGGTTACGTCAATCTGTCGGTTACTGACGCAAACCGGCCATACTGGCAGGACGAGTGGACGCTGAATGCTCCGAATTACAGGCCGGAAGACGACAAGAACGCCCTGACAGCATCAGCACCCGATTGGCTCGTTGGCCAGCAATCAAACCCCTTCGGTGTGGTCGTCAAGTTCTGGCAACCGGATTGGAGAAGTCTTGTCATAAATCAGGCAACTAACCTCGTCTCACGTGGCTACGATGGGGTCTTTCTTGACGATGTCGTGACTTATTTTTCGTTCAGCACGAACGATCCGGCCAAGGCTACAATTGCGCAGCGCGCGCTCGCTATGATGGAACTTGTTATCGCTGTTGATGCCGCCATACGAGTCATCAATCCAGACGCGTATGTGGTCGTGAATGGCGCGCAATACATTATCGGAGATGCGGGCCTATCGATTTCGCATCCGATTTCGCAACAGTATCGCAATGCAGTCGATGCAATCCTTCTTGAAAATCAAGGAGCCACGGCGATCAATGACGCGGTCGCGAATTTCTCTGGGAATGCTGACCTGCTCGCTATCCGCACTGACCTGTCAGATCCAGGAGCCACCGCAGCGTTTGGACAGGACATGTATGAAAAGGGCATTGTCCCGCATGCAATTCCCAGTTCGACTTACAACGTCCTTGGTACATCGCCGGAGCCTGGGACGGTGGCAAACGATGCCTTGTTTGGCGGCAATGGACCAAATTTGATCCGCGGTTTTGGCGGCAACGACACCCTCAACGGCGGGTCGGGCGCCAATACCCTCAACGGCGGCGGCGGCACCGACAAAGCCACCTACGCCTTCGCCTCGACAGCCGCCACGATCAATAAGCTCGCCAACGGCACTTGGACCATTGCCAGCGCCGCCAACGACGTCAGCGACACCCTGACCGGCATCGAGCGCGCGGTCTTCACCGACAAAACCCTGCAGCTACGAGAAGACGCGCGCTCGGATTTCAATGGCGATGGCACGGCGGACATGGTGCTGCAATCGGGCAACACGATTGTCACCTGGACAATCGCCAATGGCCTCTATCAGGCGGGCAGCGTGATCACGTCGAACTCTGGCGGCTTCGCCATTGTTGGCAAAGGCGACTTCAACGCCGACGGCACAACCGATTTATTGCTGCAGAATGGAGGCAGCGTTGCCAGCTGGACTATACAGAATGGCGCCTACCAATCCGGCACAACGATCACGACGGGTGCGGCTGGCTTCAGCGTTGTCGCCGTGGGTGATTTCGACGGTGATCTAGACGCTGACATTGTACTTCAGGGCAATGGCACCGTGGTCGCGTGGATCATGCAGAACGGCGTCTATCAATCTGGCAGCATCATCGCGACCGGCACGGTCGGCTATAAAGTCGTCGGCGCTGGTGATCTTGACGGCGACGGCGACAGCGACCTCGTGTTGCAAAATGGCGGAACGGTCGTCAGTTGGATCATGCAGAATGGCGTCTATCAGTCCGGCCGCGTCCTGACGACCGCCGCGACCGGTTTCACCGTGCGCGGCGTCGGCGATTTCAATGGCGATGGCACATCTGATATCGTCTTGCAGAACGGCGGAACGGTCGTTGACTGGATCATGCGGGACGGCGCGTACCAATCTGGCAATGTCATCACGACCGGCGCTGTTGGTGCAACGGTTGTCGGCACTGGCGACTTCAACAACGACGGTACGACAGACATCTCGCTGCAAGCCGGTGGGACGATTGTTGACTGGATCATGCAAGCAGGACTCTACCAGTCGGGCAATGTCATCACGACCGGCGCCACTGGGTATATGGTGCAGTGACGACGGGAACGCGTGCTCGAGGCGGCAATGCCAAGCCCGTGGTCGTGACCATGTGCATCGGCGGCGGCATGGGCGCTGCCGGGTTGTTTGAGGTGGTGCTGTAAGCGGGGGGATGCAGGATTTCTGACATCGGTCCGCCTGACGTCCCAAAACCCCCGGCATCACCCTCGCGTGATTTTTTGCTTGCGGGGGTGGGCTCCATTTGCTAATCAGGCCTCGCTCATGATCATCTCGACTTTTGGAGTGGATCCTCGTGGTCCACTTCTTTTATGTTGAGGTTCGCATTTCGGTGCGCCACCGCGGTGATCGGGGCGCGAATGCCGTGATCTTAGCCCCCAATCAGGCAGCAGCACGACAATGTCCACCCAGAGTGGCCAAGCGCAGATGGACGTGCGGTTCATCCACGAGACTGGCGTCGCCGCACGCATCGCGGAGGCGGTAGAACCTGTGCTTGTTGATCTTGGTTATCGGCTGGTGCGCATTGCTGTTTCTGGGCGCCAGGGTCAAACCGTTCAGATCATGGCCGAGCGGCCGGATGGCACGATGACCGCCGGCGATTGCGAGCGCGTGTCGCATGCGGTGTCGGCCGTGATTGACGTGCTGGACCCTATTGAAAACGCCTTTGCGCTTGAGGTTTCGTCGCCGGGTATTGATCGCCTCCTCGTGCGCCCGTCTGACTTTGACGATTGGGCCGGCCATGAAGCGCGTGTTGAGCTGAAAGAAATGGTATCCGGACGGAAGCGCTATAAAGGCACACTCGAAGGCGTTACCGACGGCGAAGTTAGAATGGTGATCGAAGTCACCCCCGAGGGCGGCGGCAAACCGGAAGACGTGGTGGTCGGCTTTTCGATCGCCATGATATCGGAGGCGCGTCTGGTGATGACGGATGATTTGATCCGCGCCTCGCTGACACGCGCCAAGAAAGCGCGCGAAGCGCGCGGCGATAGCGCGGACGACACCGCAATGGATGGCGCTGAAATGCCCGAAGATCTTGAAGATGTAACGCCGACGCCGAAGAAGCACTGAATGGACTGGTTTTCTGGCGGATGAACTGGGGTTCATCCGCAGAAGTAGTTACATTGCTTGTCCGTCGATGAACCCCGGTTCATCGACAAGAAGCGAGCAGATGAACCCCAGTTCATCCGCAAACGAACAAGGTTTTGTACGATGGCTCAGGCCGGAATTGCCGCTAACCGGTTAGAACTGATGCAGATCGCAGATGCGGTCGCACGGGAAAAGATGATTGATCGTAAGATCGTCATCTCGGCCATGGAAGATGCCATTCAAAAGGCCGCCAAGGCCAAATATGGTGCGGAAAACGATATTCGCTGCGTGATTGATCCGAAGTCGGGTGAAACACGGCTGGTGCGCGTCACGACTGTTGTTGAAATGGTGGAAAACGAGTCAACGCAAGTGTCCATCCAGGACGCATTGCGAAAAAATAAAGCTGCGGCGCTTGGCGAAGAGATCGTCGAAGTCCTACCGGCCTTTGACTACGGTCGCGTCGCCGCACAGAACGCCAAACAGGTGATCGTGCAGAAAGTGCGCGACGCCGAGCGTGACCGCCAGTTCGGCGAGTACAAGGACCGAGTCGGTGAAGTCGTCAACGGCACCGTCAAGAGGACTGAATATGGCAACGTCATTGTTGACCTCGGGAAGGCCGAGGGTATCATTCGTCGTGATGAGATGATCCCGCGCGAGAACGTGCGGCTGAATGAGCGCATCCGGGCCTTCCTTTACGAAGTCCGGCGCGAACAGCGCGGCCCACAAATCTTCCTCTCGCGAGCGCGGCCAGAATTCATGATGAAGCTCTTTGCGCAAGAAGTGCCGGAGATTTACGATAATATCGTGCAGATTAAATCGTGCGCTCGCGATCCGGGCAGCCGCGCTAAGATCGCCGTGATCTCGCGCGATCAGTCCATCGATCCGGTAGGCGCTTGCGTTGGTATGCGAGGGCAACGGGTCCAGGCCGTGGTCGCTGAACTGCAGGGCGAGAAGGTCGACATCATCCAGTGGAAGCCTGATGCCGCCGAGTTCATCGTCAATGCTTTGGCGCCTGCCGAAGTGACGAAGGTCGTGCTCGACGACGATTCAAACCGGATTGAAGTGGTCGTACCCGAGAGCCAGCTGTCGCTTGCTATCGGTCGCAAAGGCCAGAACGTGCGCTTGGCGTCGCAGTTGACGGGCTGGGATATCGACATCGTCACGGAGCAGGAAGAGAGCGAGAGACGCCAGAAGGAATTCTCGAGCCGCTCGGCGTTGTTCATGGAAGCACTCGATGTGGACGAAGTCATCGCACAACTGCTTGCGTCGGAAGGCTTTGAAACGGTTGAGGAAGTTGCGTTTGTTGATCCAAACGACGTGGCTCATATTGAAGGCTTTGATGAGAGCACGGCTGAAGAAATTCAGACTCGCGCTCGTGATTATCTTGAGGCACAGGAAGCCAAGCGCGATGCTCGCCGTCGGGAACTCGGGGTGTCGGACGATTTGAAGCCGGTTCCTGGCATGACCACGCCGATGCTGGTCGCTCTCGGCGAGAACGACATCAAGACTCTTGAAGATTTTGCCGGTTGTACGCCGGATGATCTGACCGGTTGGGTCGAGCGGCCCAAGACCAAAGACGCGGACGCGATCAAGCATAAGGGTATCCTCGCGGCATTCGACACGTCAAAGAAGGACGCCGAAGATATGATCATGCAGGCGCGCATTCTCGCCGGTTGGATTACCCAGGCGGATCTGGCTGAGATGAAGGATAAGGCCGACGCTGCAGTTGCCGCGGCGGCTGCAGCAGCGGAAGCCGCAGCGGCGGCGGCACCCCTCGTCGTTAAAGCCTGAACCCTAAGGTTCAGGGCGAAAATGGAGCTCAGCGCATCGACCCGGCTTTAACGGCAGACCCGGCTTCAGCCGCAGGTGGGGACACCACAGGCGGGGACGCCACCAAGGCGCGTCGGTCAGAAACCCCGCTGCGGCAGTGCGCCCTCACGCGTTTGGAAATGCGGGCCGAGGAGATGCTGCGTTTCGTTGCCGGTCCTGATGGCGCCATCGCGCCTGACTTGACCGGCAAGCTCGGTGGCCGCGGGGTTTGGGTGACCGCGACGCGCTCAGCCGTTGAGCTCGCAGTGAAACGCAACGTGTTTGCCAAATCTCTGAAAATGCAGGTAAAACCGTCGATCGACCTAGCCGATCTGATTGCGCGGCAGATGCGTGAACGTGTGCGCCAATCGCTCGCCTTTGCCAACAAGGCCGGCCTCGTCACCACCGGCTTTACCAAGGTTGAGAAGGCGATCGAAAGCGGGCGTGTGGTGATGCTTATTGAGGCAGCGGATGCCGCCAAAGACGGTGCCGACAAGCTGCGGCGCAAATTTATCGCGGTTACCACTGCCGCAAACCGTCCTGCCATGATATCGGCAGCGCTGCATATTGCGGACTTAAGCTTGGCCATCGGACGGCCGAACGTGGTACACGCTGCTCTGGCGGAAGGCGGTCAGTGCCGCGCCTTCGGACGCGAATGCCGACGTTTCGAGCGCTATGAGGCGACCGACGACACCGTTTGCGAGGGCTTGGACGACGCTTCAGCATCCGGAGCTCTTTAAGCATGGACAACGGCTGAGACGTGGTACAAGCAGCGTAATGGTCGGGCAACCAAGTGGTCGGGCCGAGATACCTCCTAGCCCTTAAACTCGTAGGTTCTGAAACTGGTCGGCAACCAAATACAGCGGGTAGACAAAGTTCAAGCACGCCAAAACAAACCAGATCTGTTAAGTCGCATTTAGTGAAATTTGCCGCTGGCACGGGCTATTTGCCGGTCATTGACCGAGCGCCATGTGTTGGTTGAACACGGACAAAGTATGAGCGAGACGAAAGACACGACCAACGATGGCACCACGCCGGCCAGCCCCGGTGCAGCCCCTGCGCGCAAACAGATGACCCTGTCGCGGAAAGTTGACGCCGGACACATCCGGCAGAGCTTCAGCCACGGCAAGTCAAAGACGGTTGCCGTCGAGCGAAAGAAATCCTTCAAGCTGCCGGTTCAGGGAACCGACGGCGGCGGCGGTACGGCGCAGCGCGTTGGCAATTTGTCGTCATCTGAAAACGAGAGCCGCATGCGGGCCCTTGAGGCCAACAAGCAGCGCGAAGCTAGCGAAGCAACAAAGCGCGCCGAGGATGAGGCGGTACGCCGCGCCGAAGCCGAAACCGCACGCAAAGCGGCCGAGCTTGAGGCTAAAGCTAACGCACCGGAAACTGCCGTCGCAGCGGCGACGCCCGCCGACAGCACATCGCCCGTCGCAGCTGGGCAGGCAGCTGCCGGTAAGACCATTGACTCCCCAACCACATCAGCAAGCACCGGTGCGACCCCGGCGGCTCAGGCGGCTCCGTCAACGGCGGCACCTGGGGACCGTTCAAGCACCATGACGGCGTCTGCGCCAATGGCGACGGCGCGCGCGGCTCAAAGCTCTGTGCCTGGTCCACGACCGACATCATCGGCTGGCCCGGCGCCGACGCAGGCCTATCAACGTCCACCTGCACGGCCAACTGATCGTCCGGGTGACCGCCCTGGCGATCGCGATCGAGGTCCACCGCGTCCGGGCGACCGTCCCATGGGAGATCGTGGTCCGCCGCGTCCCGGTGATCGGCCATCCGGCGATCGGACCCCCTACCGCGCCGGAGGTCCACCATCGCGCGGACCTGCAGGTTCTGGTCGCCCCGGTGACAATCGTGGCCCGGCTGGCGCACCTCCGCCAGCACTTGCTGGACGCGCGCCGAATGAAGTTGGTCCGAACCGTCGTACCGCAGCACCGTCGCGTGCACCGACCCGCGACCGCGAAGCGGGAGGCACGGCCGAGGACGAAGTCCGCGTCGTCAAAAAGGGTGGCATCAAGATCTTCGTGAAGGCACCCGAAAAGGCACCCGAAGAGAAGAAGGAGCGCGGTCGCCTCACGATCAACAACGCGCTGAACGAGAACCAGCGCGAACGTTCGCTTGCATCGCTGCGTCGCCGCAACGAGAAAATCAAGCTCAAGGCCATGGGCGTGCCGCAAGCGCGCGATAAGGTCATGCGCGAAGTGATCGTGCCAGAAGCGATTTCGATCCAAGAACTCGCCAACCGCATGACGGAACGCGCGGTCGACATCATCAAGTACCTTATGAAACAGGGAACCATGCACAAAATCAACGATGTGATCGACGCTGATACGGCCGATCTCATCGTCACGGAATTCGGCCATACCGTGAAACGCGTGTCTGAATCCGATGTGCTCGACGGCTTCATCAAGGCGTCTGTGGATGACGAGGAGCAGGAGCCGCGCGCGCCGGTGGTTACCATCATGGGCCACGTCGACCACGGCAAGACCTCGCTGCTCGACGCGATCCGCAAGACCAGCGTTGTCGACGGCGAAGCCGGTGGCATCACGCAACACATCGGCGCCTACCAGGTGATGACCGAGTCCGGTGCGATGATCACCTTCATTGATACGCCGGGCCACGAGGCCTTCACCGCCATGCGCGCCCGCGGCGCCAAGGTGACGGATATCGTCATTCTCGTGGTGGCCGCCGACGACGGCGTCATGCCGCAGACGGTCGAGGCCATTAATCACGCCAAAGCGGCCAAGGTGCCGATCATCGTTGCCATCAACAAGATCGATAAGCCCGGTGCCGATCCTAAGCGGGTGCGTACCGAACTGCTCCAGCATGAAATCGTTGTGGAAAGCATGGGCGGCGACACGCTTGAAGTGCCGGTGTCGGCACTGAAGGGCACGAACCTCGACAAACTGCTAGAGTCCATTGCTTTGCAGGCCGAAGTTCTGCAACTCAAGGCCAACCCAGACCGGTCTGCCGAAGGCTACGTCATCGAGGCCAAGCTGGAACGTGGCCGCGGCCCAGTTGGAACCGTGCTGGTTCAGCGCGGCACACTCGAAATTGGCAACATCGTTGTCGCCGGCAAGGCCTGGGGACGCGTTCGCGCGCTCATCGACGATCTCGGCGACCAAGTGCCAGAGGCAGGTCCCTCGGTTCCGGTCGAGATCTTGGGCTTCGACAGTGCTCCCGAAGCGGGCGATCAGTTTGCCGTGGTCGAGAGCGAAGCCCGCGCCCGTGAGATCACCGACTATCGCATCAGGAAGCGCCGCGATACGCTCGGCACAGCCACGTCTTCGCGCACGCTCGAAGGCATGATGCAGCAGTTGAAGGATGCTGGCCGCAAAGAATTCCCCATGGTCGTCAAAGGCGACGTGCAAGGCTCGGTCGAGGCTATCGCTGGTGCGCTTGCCAAAGTTGGCAACGACGAGGTTTCGGCCCGCATCGTTCACTCCGCGGTCGGCCAGATCACCGAGTCGGACGTGGCGTTGGCGAACGCATCGAAGGCGATCATCGTCGGCTTCAACGTGCGCGCCAACATGCAGGCCAAGCAATTGGCCGACCAACATGGCATCGAAATTCGCTACTACAACATCATTTACGATCTCGTGGATGACGTGAAAGGCGCGATGTCGGGCCTGCTTGCACCGACCAAGAAGGAAACCTTCCTCGGTTACGCGAACATCAAAAAAGTGTTCGACATCTCGAAGCAGGGCAAGGTGGCTGGTTGCGTCATCTCGTCGGGCAAGGTCGAGCGCGGCGCCAAGGTGCGTCTGTTGCGCGACCGCGTGGTCATTCACGAGGGCACGTTGTCGATTCTCAAGCGCTTCAAGGACGACGTCAAGGAAGTGCCCGCCGGCCAAGAGTGCGGGATGGCCTTCGCCAACTACCAGGACATCCGCGAAGGCGACGAAATCGAGTGCTTCACGGTCGAGATCATCGCACGCAAGCTGTGAGTGCGCGCGGTTTTCGATGAGTTGAGATGTTTGCGAGGGCGGCCGAAAGGTCGCCTTTCGTGTGCCGGTTAAGAGCCGATCGCAGACGCACCCGGGAGGATTTGCGCCTTGCGCGCGGAGACTACCGGTCAACGCGTTCATCTCTTTTTGTTACGTGTCTTTCGACGCCTTGGTCCCGTTTAACCTGTCGACCAGAAAGTCGATAAAGGCACGAACACGTGGGAGTGCGGCACGACCGGGCAGCATCAACGCCGAAATCGGTTGGGGATCGGCTTCGTGGACGTCTTCGAGCAAGCGGACCAGACGCCCCTGCGCAATGGCCTCTTCGCCGAGGAATTCGCCAAGACGGACGATTCCGTAGCCCGCGACGGCGAGATCCAGTAGCATGTCGGCGCTATCGCATTTTAGCGAACCCGATACGCGGAACAACTTGCGTCGGCCGTCCTCGATCAACGGCCATTCTGCGAGACGCGTGAAGCCCGACAGGACGAGACAGTTGTGCTTGGCAAGATCGGCCGGGCACCGTGGCAAACCGCTTCGTTTCAAATACGCAGGGCTGGCGGTGATGATCCGCTTCACCGTCCCGATCTGACGTGCGATCAGCTGACTGTCATCGAGTGGTCCGACCCGCACCGTCACGTCAACCTGAGCGGCGACGGCATCAATCCGCTGGTCGCTGATGGTCAACTCGAACTGGATATCGGGGTAGGCCTTTGTGAAGGCCGGCAGCACTGGCAACAAGCGGTGCTTGGCAAAGGCCGTGCCCGTGTTGATGCGGATCAGACCCCGCGGCAACCCGCGTGCGGCCGTGACGGCGGCCTCGGCTGCTTCGATGGCTGCGAGAATGCGACGGGCATGATCGAGATAGGTTTCACCCTCCTGGGTCAGCACCAACCGTCGCGTCGTCCGATGCATCAGCTTGACGCCGAGGCGATCCTCCAGCCGCGAGATGATCTTCGACACTGCCGATGGCGACAGACCGGTTTCGCCGGCGACGGCGGCAAAGCTGCCGCGCTCGATGCTGCGCACGAAAATCGAGAGGTCTGGAGCGGACATTTTATTCGGTACTTTTTGTCATGAATGAAAGGTGCTTTGAACTAATTATCTTTTGAAACGGATGCAATAGGTTGAAAACATCAAAGCCGCTAAACCTTCGGAGCCTGTTATGAGCCACACACCGATCGACTACGACCACTACCGGGCCCGCGCCCAGTATGAACGCCGCAAAGCTATCGCCGCAATGGGCCGCTCGATCCGAGCTGCATTTGCCCGCTTCCTGACTCGCATGACGAGTGGCCGCTGGACCCTGTCGACATCGGCGGAGGTGCGCTGATGCCACTCGTCAAACTCTCCGTGCCGACTCACCTCTCCGACACCCGTGTTCGCGCTTTGGCGGATGCCATCCACCTGGCGCTGGTCGAGACCTGCGACGTACCCGTCGCCGATCGCTTCCAGTACGTCAGTCGCTTTGGCGACGCTGCACGTTTCATCGATCCGAACTTTCCTGGCTTGGCTCGGTCCATTGATTCCAGCGTGGTCGAGATCGCTTTACGGCGCGGGCGCACCGACGACCAGAAACGCGCGCTTTATCGCCTCTGCGTGGAGCATGCCGCGGCTGGGGGGTGGCGCGCCGACGACATCATGATTGTGCTGACCGAGAACACTCTCATTGATTGGTCATTCGGCGGCGGTGTCGCCCACTATGCACGGGCTTAACAACGGGCCTAACCACGGGCCTTCCACCGACGGTCAAAAAAAAGAACAGTTGCTATGGCAGTGACCGTTTGCCTGCGGATGCGACAAGGCTTCCGCCTCGCGTGACGTGCACACCGGGCCTTGTCCATGCTAGCGTTTCAGGAAACGGACACGTCCCCACCCGCGTAGGCCGCATGACCACGGAACTCGGACACTTCGCCCTCATTCTCGCAGCGCTTGTCGCCGCGGTGCAGATGCTTGTGCCGCTGTATGGTGCGCACGTGCGGGACGCGCGCCTGATGGCGATGGCGGCGCCCGCGTCTTTGACCCAGCTGACGCTGGTTACGCTGGCGTTTGTCGCGTTGCTGAACGCCTTCATGACTTCGGATTTCTCGGTGGCGCTGGTTGCCAACCATTCGCATTCGGCCAAGCCGATGCTGTACAAGATCTCTGGTACGTGGGGGAACCACGAGGGTTCAATGCTGTTGTGGGTGTTGATCCTGGCCATCTTCGGGGCCGCGGTCGCGCTGTTCGGGTCAAACCTACCGGACAGTCTTCGGGCGCGCGTGTTGGCAGTGCAGGGGTCGATCGCGCTCGCCTTTTTGTTGTTTATCCTGACGACATCGAACCCGTTTGAGCGCCTGAGCCCGGCTGCACTTGATGGCGCGGGCCTCAACCCGATCCTTCAGGATCCGGCGTTGGCGTTCCATCCGCCGTTTCTTTACATGGGCTATGTCGGGTTCTCGATGGCGTTTTCATTTGCCATCGCGGCCTTGCTTGAGGGTCGCATTGACGCGGCTTGGGCACGCTGGGTGCGACCCTGGACGCTGGCTGCCTGGGTGTTCCTGACCATCGGCATCGCCATGGGATCCTGGTGGGCCTACTATGAACTGGGCTGGGGCGGATGGTGGTTCTGGGATCCGGTCGAGAACGCCTCGTTCATGCCCTGGCTCGCGGGCACGGCGCTGCTCCACTCGGCCGTCGTCATGGAAAAGCGGGAAGCCCTCAAGATTTGGACGATCCTGCTTGCGATCCTGACGTTTTCGCTGTCGCTCCTCGGTACGTTTCTTGTGCGCTCCGGCGTGCTGACGTCGGTGCATGCTTTTGCGGTCGATCCCCAGCGCGGGACCGTTATCCTGGTCATCATGGCGCTGTTTGTCGGCGGTGCCCTCACTCTTTATGCTATGCGCGTGCGCGACCTGAAGCAGGGCGGCATCTTTGCCCCGCTTTCACGCGAGGGCGCGCTGGTGCTCAACAATGTGCTGCTGACGACCGCTTGTGCGACGGTCTTGATCGGCACGCTGTATCCGCTGTTTCTCGAAAGCATCACGGGCGAGAAGATCTCTGTGGGACCGCCGTACTTCAACGCCACATTCATTCCGTTGATGGTGCCCCTGCTGCTGGCTCTACCACTTGGGCCCATGATGGCCTGGAAAAGGGGCGATCTGCAGGGCGCAATCCAACGGCTGTCGATGGCGATCGCAGCCACCCTTTTTGTCGCCCTCGTCGCCGTTGCGCTGATGCAACGGGGTCCATGGCTGGCCTACCCGGCCTTTGCGCTCGGATTGTGGGTTGTGTTCGGTGCGGTTGCCGAATGGGCCCATCGGGTCAAGCTGTTTGAGGCTGGCCGCGACGAAGTTTTACGCCGTGCGCGGAACCTCCCGCGCGCAGCTTATGGCGGTATGCTTGGCCATCTTGGCATCGGCGTCATGACACTTGGCATCGTTGCGACGTCGGCCTGGCAATCGGAGCAGGTGGTGGTGATGAAGCCGGGCGATAAACTCTCGATTGCCGGTTATGAATTGACGTTTGAGGGGGCCAGTCCCCAGCGCGGGCCCAACTATCAAGAAACCGTTGCGCGACTGGCTGTGGCTTCGCGCGGTCGCCCGGTGACGACGCTTGAACCGGCCAAGCGTCTCTACGACGCGCCCAAGCAACCGACCACCGAGGCCGGCATTCTGAACGCCTGGGGGGGCGATCTTTACACGGTGCTTGGCGATCCGCAGGCCGACGGGGCCGGCATCACCGTGCGCGTCTACTTCAATCCGCTGGTGCGATTTATCTGGCTCGGCTGCCTGATTATGGCTTTTGGCGGCCTATTGTCCTTGTCAGACCGCCGTTTGCGCGTCGGTGCGCCGCGCAAGGTCATGGCCAAGCCACAGGCGGCGGAGTAAGCAAAATGATCCCGGATACGATCTATTGCGTGATCACAGCTTCTGCCCGGATGATAGTCGTATTGATGGCGCTCCTGTTTGCCACCACCACCTGGGCCATCGAGCCGGGCGAGCAACTGTCTGACCAGCGCCAGGAAATCCGAGCACGCGCGCTCTCGGCGGAGTTGCGGTGTCTCGTATGTCAAAATCAGTCGATCGATGACAGCAATGCGCCGCTCGCCAAAGATCTGCGCGTGCTTGTGCGCGAGCAAATCTCGGCGGGCAAAACAGACCGGGAAGTGATCAGCTACGTCGTTGCACGTTATGGCGAATTTGTACTTCTACGGCCGCGGCTGAGCTGGTCAACGGCGCTGCTGTGGTTGGCACCGTTGCTGCTGTTAGGCGCAACGGGTTACGGTCTGTACGCGCGAGCCCGGGCGCCGACGGCAAAGCCGCAAGAACCGCCGTTGACCAACGTCGAGGAAAAACGGCTGAAGCGGTTGATGGATGAGAAAAATTGACGCTCACCGACTGGCGAGCTGTTTTTGCCCTTCGACGCGTTGATCGCGCTCGCGGCTGAGACGATCTACTTCCTGCTGCCAACGCATTGCATCCTGAGACTTGACACGAGCGGTTCTGCGCCATCGGCCCTGTGTCATCCACGTTGATATCCCACCGAGCACAACGCCGAGTATCAGTGCGCCGAGTAGTAACCCATAGAGTGGGATGGGTGGGGTCGTCAGTGTTGGGGCATCGGGCCGGAATGGATCCAACACAAGGCGCACGCGCTGCGTGTTGGCTATGGCAATGGCCACCGTTACAGCCGCGACGGGGACCCCGAGAACGATCCACAGCAAGCGCTTGAACACACAGGCTCTCCGTTAACGCGGCTCAGCTTTTTGCGTCCGCGCGGCTGCCCGACCACCCCCGCGCGCGATACCAACCATTTATACATCGGCCGCTAGTATTGTTTTCTGCGATTTCGCTCTGTTGCAACCGAAAAAGAGCGGGTGCAAACGGAAAAAAGCGGGGCAGTTCCGCGACTCCGCTCAGATTTGTGCTAAATCTGCGACTTCATTGGCTGACCTGGCGGCTTTGCCGCAACACCGGACGCCGGTCGCCCGCGTGCGGCCTTACCCTTTTTCACCGGGGCGTCGGCATTCAAGCGTTCGCGCAACTCTTTGCCGGTCTTAAAAAACGGCACGAACTTTTCGGTCACGGACACCGAGGCGCCCGTGCGCGGGTTGCGGCCTGTGCGCGGCAGGCGGTGTTTTACCGTAAACGCGCCGAATCCGCGCAGTTCGACACGATCCCCGCGCGACAACGCTGACACGATCTCGTCAAACATGACGTTTACGATGCGCTCAATGTCGCGTTGAAACAGATGCGGGTTCGCCGCTGCGATTTTCTGGATGAGTTCCGATTTAATCACGCCATACCCCTTTTTGCCGACTGACTTTTCCGGCCACTCTACAGTACGCAGCGGTTCCCCAATCCGAACAGGAGACACCACGGCTAAACCAACACGACACACATTTGGAGTTAGCGGACCGCAAGGCGCAATCCGCGTTAAGACCAGGGCAGGTGCGTTCTCATACCGCAGTCAAACGCCGCGTCACGACAGCGCTCGGACCATGGCGCTCGGACCAGGGCCAAGTGATGGGGTCGATGTCCACTTCTTTGCCTAACGTCCGCCGTCCCACGCCACCAAACCCAGGTCACCAAAACTCCCACTCATAAAACAGCTGCCGTGGGTAAAAACACTTACCGCGCTCATGCCGCAAATGCCTGTAATCTCACTGATTTTCAACAGGGTGCCAAACGGAGACAAGGCCGTCAAGCAGGTACGGCGAGATTCGGCTTTCCATGTTTAAAAGTGTCGTACTCGTATCGCCACCAAACATCCCGACAATGGCGTTGAGGGAAAACCGCCAGAAGCTGAAGTCACCTTCACGGCGCGGCTTCCAATCGACAATTCGTAATTTTTTTGGCGTTTTGCGTACCTCTTCAAGGTACCGAATGACCTCGGATTCACCGCCGATGGCATCGACGAGCTTGTAGGTCAGCGCCTCGCGGCCAAGAAAAACCCGCCCGAGTTCTAGCCCCGGCACTTCAGACGTGGTTATTTTCCTCCGCTCCGTGACCAAGCTCAGGAACCACTTCTGCGAGTCTGCGATCATGGCCTCGGTTGCTTGACGTCCAGCTGGCGAGATCGGCTCAAAGACAGACGGAACTGCCTTCAACGGACCGCTCTTGATCTCCGTCACCTTAACGCCAACTTTCTCAAGCAGACCCGACACATCTGGGACCTGGAAAATCACGCCGACGGAGCCGGTGATGGAATTGCCGCGCGCCACAATGTGGTCGGTACCAAGCCCCGCTATATAGGCGGCGGACGCGGCCACCGTGCCGAATTGCGCGACGATTGGCTTTGCGTTCGAAATGTTGCGGATGGCCTCGAACAGCGCTTCGCCGCCCGTTGTTGTGCCGCCACCTGAATTGATCGAGAGAATGACGGCTTCAATGTTCTTATTCTCCGCGACACGACGCATAAGGCGCAACATGTCACGGTCCTCCGTGATGACCCCTTCAATCGTGATCCGCGCGATCTGCTTTTGATCGGCAAGGCCGACCGGGGCCCATCGCGCCGCGACTGTTGCCGACGCGATAACAGCGGCCGCAATTGCGGCCCCACGCCAGAAGCCAAGGCGACGCTTGAGGTTGCGACGGTCGAGGACGCTTTCAGTCTCAAGTGACATTGGGGCCGACCTTGTTAATTCCTCTGGCCGCCCCTGTACAAGACCGAGGTCCTTGTTTCAACAATGTGTTTTCGAGGCATGTCGTGGTTCCGAGTCGGGTTGCATTTTCTAGTCGGGCGACTTTTGATGAACATCTCACCGAAAAGGCCATTGAGCCGCACATGCCACCCATCGAGATGCTACTGTCGTTTTGCTTCGTCGCCTTGGTTGTCGAACTGACGCCTGGGCCGAACATGGGCTATATCGCCGTCCTGAGTGCTGGTCGTGGACAGAAAGTTGGGTTAGCGGCCGTACTTGGCATCGCCGCCGGCCTGCTGTTCATTGGCGGCCTTGTCGCGGTTGGGGTCGCGGGCGTCGTGCAATCCTCACCGACGCTCTACCAGGGCCTGCGCGTCGCGGGCGTCGTCTATCTGCTGTGGCTCGCCTATGAAACATGGCACGACGAACTGGACACATCCCCTGACAGCGCTCCTAGGACTGGGGCAAATGGCAATGGAGGTTATTTTCTGCGCGGGTTTGCGGCCAATGTCCTGAACCCGAAGGCCGCCGTCTTCTATGTTTCGCTTCTGCCGCGGTTCGTCGATCCATCCCGCAATGCCTTGACCCAGACCTTAAGCTTAACTGTGGTTTACGTGGCCATCGCGACAGCTGTTCACCTTGCGATCGTACTCGCCGCGAGCCGCGCCGCGCCTTTCCTTCAATCTCCCGAGCGCATGCGGGTCGGCCGACGCGCCGCCGCTTTGCTTTTGGTTTTGGTCGCGATCTGGTTCGCCGTCACAACCGGGCGCAGCTGATACCGTCGGTCAAAAGAATTGACCCACGGTATCCGCGTATTTTGCTTGCGCGCGGCCGCCCCACCAACCCCGCGCCCGGACACCATCGGTCAACGAATGTGACCGCCGGTATTAGGCCTGCCATCGCGCCGGCCGCAATTCAGCCACGCCCACCTTCTTGAACGGCAACGTCGTCACAGGGAGAGAACCGCATGACCACTCCGGGCTCAAGCGCAGGCCTGTCAGGTACCAATCAACTTGCCATCGATGCCGCTGGCCGTCCTGGTGATGGGTGGAGCGGCCGCATTGCCGCTGTCGTGTCGTCGCTTGCGCTGACCTTCTCGGCATGGAGCCTTTGGGAAACCTCGTTGCGCGCCCCGGACCTGCGGGTGTTCATCCCGCCAGTCATTCACTACGCGTCGCCTTACAACAATTCGAATTTCGAGATGGTCTCGTTGCCTGTGACGCTGACAAACGAGGGTGCTCGCACGGGCACGGTTTTATCCATGGACCTCGAGGTGACCGACCCGCGCACCAAGCAGACCAAGCGTTTCTATGCGGCCGACATTGGCCGCTGGTCCATGGAACGCACACGCACCAACGCTTACGCGCATTTTGCGCCATTTGCGCTCGCGGGCCGAACCTCCAAAACCGAAACGATCCTGTTTTATACGCGTGGCGAGACGGAAAAGCCTGAGCAGCTGATCCGCGAGGTTGGTGCCTACGAGTTCAAGTTGACGCTCGACGTCGCCGAAGTCGACGATTTCGGCTGGCTCGACCGCCTTTGGAAGCGTTCCGATCCGACCGTCCGTTTTGAGCGCTCCCTGCGCTTCTTCGACGCCCGAGCTTTTCTGACCGGCACGATCCCGATGGATGCAAAGGATTGGAAGACGAGTAATACCAACGGCCAAAAAGATTGACTGTCGGTATTTCGATACTTCTCTTGCGCGCGGCCGCCCCACCAACCCCGCGCCCGGACACCATCGGTCAATAAAAATGACCGATGGTCTAAGTAAGTGAGTGTTGTGTGTGCGAAGTGGTGGGCGGTGAGGGGATCGAACCCCCGGCATCTTCGGTGTAAACGAAGCGCTCTACCGCTGAGCTAACCGCCCAGCCAAGATCTTCCATATCCGGTGGCGCGGGCTGGCGCAATCGCTGTCAGGCTTCAAATGCACGCGTTGCCGCACTAACGGAGGCTTTGGTCTTTAAGCCGGCGATGATGTCGTTTAAATGCGGCAAGTCCCAAACTTCAAGTTCGATCAGCATGTCGGTGAAGTCGGCGGCGCTGCGGGTCATGCGCAGGCTATCGATGTTGCCGTCGGCTTCGCCGATCACTTTCGCGACCTCAGCGAGCGTACCGGGCTTATTCAAAACGGTAACCTTGATTTTAGCGGGGAAGCGCTCGGGCTTCTCCGGATCGACGTCCCATGTGACGTCGATCCAGCGGGCATGCTCGAAGTCGGCCAATTTTGGCGATGAAATCTGGAAGACACGGACGCCCTCGTTGTCGGTGAGAACGCCAACAATACGGTCTCCCGGTATTGCGCCGCCGTCTTCCCATGAGACGGGAATGTCATTTTTCAGGCCGCGGATGGGGATCGCGCCGCGCTGACCCTCTTCGCCGCTCGCCAAACTCGCGCTACCCGAAGTGCTGGACGCAAGACCACTGGTCGCTGATCCATTTGACGCTGGCCCAATAGGTCCTGGCCCAACAGTCGGTGCAATAGACCCTGGCACAACGGACACGGGCGCCGCACTGCCCGGCCAGCGAAACTTCACCGGCAACATGCGGCCAAACTTAAACCATCCGTCTTCGGCGGCCGGTGTCTTGATGTGGCGGTTCGGCGGGCGCGGGCCGGATGTCAGCTGCGCGATCTTCGCGTCCGGATACATAGCCTTCAAGACATCGTTTGCGGCCAGCTCATTGCGCCCGACAGCCACATGCACGTCCTCGACGGACTTCTGCGAAAGCCGCGGTAAGGAGCGCTTCAACTTATCATCTGAATACACATTGTCGGAACGCTCGGTCGCAGATTGCACAAGACGGCGACCAAGCTCGACATATTGGCGCCGCAGGGCGTCGCGGGCGGCTCGACGGATGGCGGCGCGCGCGCGGCCGGTCACGACAATGCGCTCCCAGGCGGCCGGTGGTACGTGGCCTTTAGCGGTCAGAATCACAACTTCATCGCCGTTACGCAGCACAGTCGTTAGCGGCAATTGCCGACCGTTGACCAGCGCACCGACGCAGCCGTTGCCTACATCGGTGTGGACACCGTAGGCAAAGTCGAGCGGCGTTGCCCCGCGCGGCAGAGCAATGATGCGTCCTTTGGGTGTGAATGCGAACACCTGGTCCTGAAACAATTCAAGTTTGGTATGCTCCAGAAAATCTTCCGACGTTGAACCGTCAAGCACGTTTTCGACCATGTGTCGTAGCCAAAGGTAGGGATCGTCGTGGGGTGTGACAGTGCTTTTCGGCACGCCATCGGCGGATGACTTTTCCTTGTAGAGAGCATGGGCTGCGATGCCGAATTCGGCGACAGCGTGCATGTCGCCGGTCCGAATTTGCAACTCGACACGCTGGTTGCGCGGCCCAACAATCGTCGTGTGGATCGATTGGTAGCCATTTTGTTTCGGCGTCGAGATGTAGTCCTTGAACCGCCCCGGCACCGCACGCCAAGCCCCATGTACGATGCCGAGCGCGCTGTAGCACGCCTGGGGCGTTGCGACGTTGACCCTGAAACCGTAGATATCAGACAGCTGCTCCATGGAGATCTGCCTGTTCTCCATCTTGCGCCAAATTGAATAGGGTTTCTTTTCGCGACCCGAAACTTCAGCCGTGATACCCGCAAAGCGAAGCTTTTCCCGGACCGCTAAAAAAATCTCGTCGATCAACCCTTTGTTCTTATCTTTGAGGTCGTCGAGTTTTTTGGTGACGGTCGCGTAGCCGTCGGGGTCGAGCCACTTGAACGCCAGCTCCTCCAACTCATCGCGCACGCTCTGCATGCCCATACGGCCAGCGAGTGGAGCATAGATCTCGAGCGTCTCTTCCGAATTGCGGCGACGGCTCTCGGCGTTGTTATGCTCAAGCGTGCGCATATTGTGCAGGCGGTCGGCGAGCTTCACCAGGAGCACACGAACATCGCTCGAAATGGCGACCAGCAGCTTGCGGAACTGCTCCGCCTGCTCGGCTTTTTTTGACACGAGGTCGAGCTTGTTGATCTTGGTCAGCCCATCGACAAGGTGAGCGATCTCTGGGCCGAAATACTTATCGATGTCGGCCTTGGTAACCGGCGTGTCCTCGATCACATCATGGAGCAATGCGGTTGCGATCGTGGCATCGTCGAGCTTCAAGTCCGTGAGGATGGCCGCGACTTCAAGCGGGTGCGAAAAATACGGGTCGCCGTTGCGGCGTTTCTGGCTGCCGTGCGCTTTCATGGCGTAAATGTAGGCACGGTTGAGCAACCCCTCGTCCGCCTTGGGGTTGTAAGACAGCACGCGCTCCACGAGCTCGTACTGGCGCATCATGGGCTCAAACCTCCGGGTGGCAAATCATCGTCTGATTGGCTGCTTGGTTGGAATATGCGGTCCATGCTGCACTGCGTCAATGGTTCGGATCGACATAACTAGAGCTGACATGGCCGCGACCCGACATATCTGGGCTCACTATTGCTGGGACGTGGACTACTTGGATTGGGCGAAATTGGTCGCTGCCGATCAATCGACCCAGGTGACCCGCTCTGATGCGAGCAGGGACGCGGTCGCATCGAAGTGTGTGAGGCCGGCGCGGATGCGCGCTTGCAGTTCGGCCTCGAGGCGCCGGATTTCGTCGAGCGCCGCCACAATCTCATCAAGTCGGCGGATCGAAAACGCGACGACGCCATCGCGATCACCGAGCACGACATCGCCCGAAGCAATCGCAACGCCACCGCACACGATGGGCAAGCCGATGCGGCCCGGCCCATTGCGCACGCAGCTGTTGGGGGTAATGCCGCGGCACTGGATGGGCAACCCGGCCGCAAGGATGCCATCCAGATCGCGCGCCATACCGTCCAGAACAATGGCAACGATGCCGGCGTTCTTGGCCATCATTGCGACGTTGTCGCCGACCACCGCTGTACGCGTGAACGCGTCGGCTTGAACGACCAATACGTCACCTTGTTTCGCTAAGGCGACCGCCGCCATGATGGCGAGGTTGTCATCGGCGAAGCTTTCGCAGGTGATGGCGGGGCCGACGAATGCGGCGCACTGGGCGTCTAACGGCTTAATCGCAGCATCCATTGCACCGCGCCCCTGCAGGACATCGACAATGTGCCCCGTCTGGGCGCCGGCGAGTTTCGCCAGCAGCGTCCGATCGGGCCTTGGCCAAGCGCGTTTGATGGTTAGCAGTGGGGGATCTTTGATCATCGGGACCATCTCGGCGTGGCGGACATTAAAGGCTTTGGGATTGTACGCCTATGTTTTAGCGCCGTCATAGAGCCAGGCCAGTTGGTCGTAATATTGCGATGTCGTCATGCTGCGCATGGCCGTGTTGCGTACCGCCGCCTTGGCACCGCTCGGGTGATAAATGTACTCACCGACGAGACGCGAGCCCATCTGGACGCGCGCTGTGCGGACGGCACGGGCTGCGTTATAGGCCAACAGCGCCTGCGGTAAATCCGTATGCGTGTCCATCATGTCGGCAAGGCAGACGCCGTCTTCCATCGCCATACATGCCCCCTGTGCGAAGTATTGCAGCGTGGGATGGGCGGCATCGCCGAGCAGCGCAACATAACCATCCGTCCACGTTGAAATCGGCTCACGGTCGGCGAGCACCCAGGCTTTCCAGTCCTTGCCACGGCGCAGGATCGTCTGGATATCCGTACAAACATGGGAGAACTGTGACAGCACGTGGTCGTCGGTGACGGGCTTGCCGGCCATCACCTCCTTTGCGCCATTGTCGCGCGTGACGACAAGGTTGAACACTTTGCCACCTTTTAGCGGATAATGGACGATGTGGACTTTCGGCCCGGCCCACAACGTCGCCGCGTTCCAGCGGAACGCCTCCGGCATCTGCTCAGTTGGGATCACGGACCGGTAGGTCGTGTGACCACAGACGATCGGCTCACCGTCGTTGGCGAGTTGCGCGCGAATGGCCGAACGCAGACCATCAGCGCCGATCAACGCGCAGCCGGCGAGCGCCGCTCCAGTAGAAAGGGTCGCCATGACGGTCGCGCTGGATCTTGTATTGTCGGTCTGCGCATACCCAGTCACGCGCACACCTGCGCGCAACTCCACGTGGCCCGACGCGCGCGCGGCCTCCAGGATGGCTGCGTGCAGATCTGCGCGGTGCACCACCGCATAGGGATTGCCGAACCGCTCGCGAAACGGGGCGTCGAGGGGAATTTCAGCAATCGTGCTGCCGTCGACGGCGTCCTTGAGAATCTGGTGGTCGATGAAAACGGCGCTCGACTTCAGGGCTTCGCCGAGGCCGAGCCGATCAAGGCATTGGAATGCATTGGGACCGAGCTGGATGCCAGCGCCGATTTCACCGAACTGCGAGGCCTGCTCAAGCACAATGCTACGCCGGCCGATGCGCGCCAAAGAGAGGGCCGCTGTTAGTCCGCCGATGCCGCCTCCGGCGATGAGGATTGGAAGGGTCATGGCCTTAGCTTTCGGTGTCGAGCGGCCGCATGGGCGCCCGGGATAAAGCGTTGTTGCCATCCACCAGACGCGACAGCAGGCGCACAAACGTTGCTTGCTCAACGACTGTCAGCGGACTTAGGATTCGACCCTGCGCCGATGTAACAGCCACTTCTGCGCGCTTCAAAAGACGCGTCCCGTCAGGCGTCAGCGTGAGCCGCCGGATGCGTCGGTCAGATGGATCAGCGGCGCGTGCCAACAAACCCTTAGCTTCCAGCCGGTCGACGACGCCACCTGTCGTTGGCTTATCGAGCGCGATCAGTCCGGCGAGACGGGTTGCGTCGATACCGGTATGGGCATGAATCGCCGACAGGGCTGCAAACTGTATGGGCGTCAAGTCGTAAGCGGCGCATTCGTCGGTAAAAATCGCAACTGCGATCTGTTGAGCTCGACGGATGAGGTGGCCAGGCATGACGGAAAACGCCTGTGTTACAGGCGTTTCCGTTCTTCGTGGTCGTGTGCGATTGACGGTTTCCATTTGATGAGTATACTTTCTTTCTATAGTGCGTCAATTGCGGTGCGTCGCAAGATTGGCGGCTACCGATCAGACTTTCCAAGACTTTCCTTGTGCCCGAGGCAACGTTCCATGTCCTCTCAACCCGTATCCGATCAACCCGTATCCAATCGGCTGGGTGATACGCCCGAGCGGCGTGCCTTTTATGCCAAGATCGACAAACAAGCCCTGACGCCGCTCTGGACGGTCATGGGCGCGCTGGTAACACCGGAGCCGAAAAGTCCGTGCGTACCATTCCATTGGACCTTCGCCGAGATACGGGGTGCGATGGTTGAGGCTGGCAGTTTGATCACTGCGAAGGAAGCCGAACGGCGTGTGTTGATCCTGGAAAATCCGGGCATGCGCGGCCAATCGAAGATCACGACGTCGCTGTATGCCGGCGTGCAACTCGTACTGCCCGGTGAAGTGGCGCCCGCGCATCGCCATTCGCAATCGGCGCTGCGGTTCGTGCTTGAGGGATCCGGCGCGACGACGTCGGTTGGCGGCGAGAAAACCCGCATGGAGGTTGGCGATTTCGTCATTACGCCGTCGCGTGCTTGGCATGATCATGGCAATACGTCGGACAAGCCGATGTTCTGGCTAGATGGCCTCGACATCCCGCTGGTGCAGTTCCTGGACGCCTCGTTCTCCGAAAATCTCGATGCGGATGAACAGCCGATCGGCAAACCGGAGGGCGACGCACTGGCACGCTATGGTGCGAACATGCTGCCGGTTGACCATGCGCGCGGCGGAACGACGACACCGATTTTCAACTACCCCTATGCCCGCTCGCGCGACGCACTTGATCGCCTGCGCCGCACCTCGGCGTGGGACCCGTGTCATGGGCTCAAAATGAAGTACATCAATCCGGTCACAGGCGATTTTGCCATGCCGACCATGGGCACCTGCTTACAATTGCTGCCGCGGGGATTTGTCACCAGCCGGTATCGATCGACAGACGCAACGGTCTTCTCAGTCGTTGAAGGGCGCGGCACGACGCGGGTCGGCGACACCGTCATGACCTGGGGTCCAAAAGACGTGTTTGTCGTGCCAAGCTGGAAGCCCGTCGTGCATGAGACCTCAGAAGACGCCGTTTTATTTTCGTTCTCGGATCGGCCGGTGCAGGAGAAGCTGGGGCTTTGGCGCGAGGATCGCGGGAACGTCTGAGGCGGCTTTCAATCGTCATCTCGGTCTTTGTCTCTGTATTTCTTCTTTTTCCACTTCTTGTCGCGGTACTGATCGGCCATGTCGAGCGCCATGTGACGCAGTTCGCCAAGTTCGGCATAGCCGTACCTCGTCCGGTCGCGCCATGCGTCGCGATCTCGCCAGCCACCGTGGCGGAAGCCACGATCGCGAAAGCCCTGCTCATAGCCGGCCGGCACATACTCAGGGCGGCTGTGCTTGCGGCGCAGCAGGAACGGGAGCGAAAGGATGAAAATGGCGACGACCGCCCAGACGGCGACGATCCCAATCTGGACTATGGTGCCGAGGCTCTCCGTCAGCCACTGAGCCCAGGGCCCAAGATCGGCTGATAGGATTCCGGCCGACGCGCTGCCGACGAGACCGGCTAGCCAATCGGATGCGCCGAAAAGTAGCCAAGCCACCAAAGACCAGACGATAAGTAGCAGCATTGCAACTGGCCATAACAGCAAGCGCATGACGTTTCTCCGGTTAGAGATTGCTTCCGGTTTTCGTTTCTAAGGCGCAGCGGGCGCGAACATCGCTGAGTGCCCGACAAGCGCACATCGGACGGCGTTCAGCTGATCCTCGAGGCCGTTCCGTCGATCGTGACGCTGCTACTGCCGCTACCACCCTGCCGCTCAAGATGACGTTTCAGCAGCACCATGTTTTTCCGATTGGCGCGGAACATCACATCGAACACATCGCCGACAATGGGCACGGCGCCGACAACGGCATCGATGCTGGTGTTGGCTGCCATGCGCGACAGGGTCCACCGCGACGCGCCGAGACGCCTTGCTTCGTAGATGATGTAGCTCGACATGGCCGTTGTCACAAAATCGCCGAGGACCGGCACAAGTCCGACCAGGGCATCGACGCCGATGCGAATATCCGTGCCGGGAATGCGAACCACGCTGTCAAGAATACCGGCTAAAGTGTCGAGCCGCGCTACGGCCTGCTCCAGCTCTCGCGGGTCAAGCCGTAGGCCGCCATCGGCTGTACGATTGAAGTCCGAAAACGCGGATGCGGTTGGCATGAAACTCCTCCAACGAGTGCCTGCAGGCTTGGGAAAGGCCTGCAGGCACCCCAGCTCAGTCCGACATCGCACTGCGTAACCAGGGGGAGATCTGCAGTGCCAGAGGAGCCCGGACAGCCTTTCAAATAGTGTGGCCGGCGCGGGCTTCAAGCGGCGCTGCTGATTGACGCTGTCAATTGAATACGGATGGCGAAAACGAAAGGCTGATGATTGTAGCGAAAAGAAAGCCGCCGCCCAACGGGTGGGCGACGGCGTGAAAACACGTGCTGGCCGCTACTTACTGGCCAGCATTTTCTGGTCCGGTCTATTGGCCGAGCATCCGGGTCTTCCACCATCCCTTGCGCGCTGGGCGAGCGGGTGCGTCGGACACGATTTCCGGTTCCGATGTTGCGGGCGCTGCAGCGCGACGCGGAGACGGCGGCGCCAACTCGGGTGCCACAACGGGCGCCAGTGCAACGATATCTGTGGCTGTGGCAACCGCGACAGTTACGGGCGCCTCAGTCTGGTTTTCCAACTCAGGGTCGGACTTTTGCGTGGGCTCTGGCTTCGGCGTGCGCCTTGAAGGTGCGCGTGCGACCGGAGCTTGAGCCGAGATATCGGCTGTCACCTCAGGCTGAATTTCAGGCTGGGCATCGAGTCCGTGCAGCGCCGGGCCTGCCACATCGCTGAGTGCGTCAGTCACTGCCGGGGCAACATCAACGGGCCCGTCGGCTTGGTCAACGGGTAAGGCCGAATCTGCACTTGCTTCCGCACCGTCCACGCCACCCTCAACGCCGGACTTGCGTCCGCCGCGACGACCACGACGCCGGCGTTTGCCGCCGCGCCGGTCGGCCTCGTCACCCGATCCATGGTCGGCACGCGGCGCATCTTCGCCGTCACCATTGGGCAATTCTGGCGCATCATCAACGCTCGAGGCCAGCACCGTGCTTGCGCTTGACACAACCGGCACATCGTCGATTTCGTCGTTCAAACTGCCGTCAAAGTCTGCGAACTGGGTGTGCGCCTCGGGCGATGGACCTGCCTCTCCCGTTGAAACGGCGCCACGTGGCTGAGCGCGATCGTCCCCGCGTTCTCCGCGTCCACGGCCACGCCTGCGGCGGCGCCCCCGCCGGCCATCACGACCCTCTTCGCCGTCACGTGCTTCGCGGCTGTCCCGCCCCTCGCGACCTTCGCGCCGTTCGCCATTTCCGTTGGCCTCGGCCCGCACAGCACGCGGCTCCTCGACATCGCCGTCATCCAGGACATCCTCCGGCTCACCGTAGGGCTGCAACGACGGCGCTTCTTCCAGTTCGTCGACGGGTGGCTCGGAGCCGTCGAAACCCATATTCATGTTGACGGCTGCGCGTTCTGGTTCACGCCGCAGGACCGCGGCCGAACGCTCGATCGAGAAGTTCGCGCCTTGCATTTTGTCGCTGGCAAGCAACGCCACAGCAATGCCGAAGCGGCGTTCGATGTCGATGACGTAGGTGCGCTTCTGATTGAGAATGTAGAGCGCCACGTCAGCCTGTGTGAGCACGTTAACGGACGACCGGTTGTCGCGGCCAAGGAAATCCTCAATGCCGCGCAGGACTGCGAGCGATATGCTCTCGACGGAGCGGACGATACCGGTGCCTTCACAATGCGGGCACTTGGTCGTTGAGCCTTCGAGGACACCGGTGCGCATGCGCTGGCGTGACATTTCGAGCAGGCCGAAGTGCGAGATGCGACCAACCTGGAGGCGGGCACGATCAAAGCGCAAGGCGTCTTTGATACGCCGTTCAACGGCCCGATTGTTACGCTTTTCTTCCATGTCGATGAAGTCGATGACGATCAGGCCCGCCAAGTCGCGCAGCTTAAGCTGGCGGGCGATTTCATCGGCGGCTTCAAGGTTGGTGTTGAGCGCGGTGTCTTCGATGTTGAATTCACGGGTCGACTTGCCGGAGTTGATGTCGATCGCGACCAACGCTTCGGTCTGGTTGATGACGAGGTAACCACCCGATTTCAGCGGCACCGTCGGACTAAACATGGCCGTCAGCTGCCTGTCAGCTGCAGGATAACGTGCGAAGAGCGGCTCGGGGCGATCGTGGCTGATGACATTGCGCACATGGCTCGGCATGAGCATGCGCATGAAATCCTGCGCCTCGCGGTGTGCGTCTTTGCCCGAGACGACGATCTCGTCGATCTCCTTGGTGTACAGATCTCGGATGGCGCGCTTGATCAAACTGCCTTCCTCGTAAACGAGGCTCGGTGCAGTCGACGAGAGCGTCAGATCGCGCACGCTTTCCCACAGACGCATGAGATATTCGTAGTCACGCCGCACTTCTGGCATGGAGCGACTGGCGCCTGCGGTGCGGATGATCAAACCCATGCCATCCGGCACCTCAAGCTCCTGGGCGATGGCCTTGAGGCGCTTGCGATCCTGTGGCTGCGTGATCTTACGCGAGATGCCACCCCCGCGCCCAGTGTTCGGCATCAGCACGGTGTAGCGACCTGCGAGCGACAAATACGTTGTCAAAGCGGCGCCCTTGGTGCCGCGCTCTTCCTTGACGACCTGGACCAGCATGACCTGCCGGCGCTTTATCACTTCTTGGATTTTGTAGGGGCGACGGCGCTGGCGGCGCGGACGCTCGGGCAATTCTTCTGACGCATCTGAGCCAATCGCGGGCTGATCGTCGGCGCCGCTGATCGTCTCCGGTTGCTCGTCACCCTGCGATGGCACTTCCTCAACGTGGCCTTGGCCCTCGCCAGGATCATGGTCGTGCTCGTGGTCACGACCGTGGTCATTGGTGTCAGTCGCGCTGTCTTGACGCCCATGACCTTGCTGATCGTGGCCATGTTGATCGTGGCTGCGATGATCGTCATCGTGGGAGGCTTGTGCGCTTAGACGTTCAGCGTCGGGATCGAGACCCGTGGCCTCGGCCACAGTACGAGATGCATCAAAGTGGGGCGCATCGGGACGATCATCCTCAGACGCTGCGTGTTGGGAACCCCGCTGGTCGCCCTGGTCATCACCGACTTGGGGCGACCAGGTTCCTGGTGGCTCATTGTTGAGTGCGTCACCGTCGGAATGGCCACTGTCAGACGGAGCGCTGCCCGAGGGGCCGCTGTCAGAGGGGCCTAACTTGGAACCGTCCTGCCACCGGGGCTGCTCAGCGTCTTGGGTCTGGCCGCCATCGCGGCTGCGACGTGCGGCCATACGCTCGGCGCGCTCATCGGCTTCCTGCTCGGCTTCGAGTTCCGCTGCCATCTCCTCATCGAGGAGTGCCTGACGGTCGGCCATGGGGATCTGGTAGTAGTCCGGGTGGATTTCGGCGAAGGCGAGGAACCCATGACGGTTGCCGCCGTACTCGACGAAGCACGCCTGTAGCGACGGCTCTACCCTCGTCACCTTGGCCAGATAGATGTTGCCACGCAGTGGTCTCTTGGTGGCACTCTCAAAATCAAATTCTTCTACGCGGCCATTGCGGAGGACGACGACACGCGTCTCCTCCGGATGGCTCGCGTCAATAAGCATTTTATTGGCTTTGTTATTGTCCATAGCACTGTGTCTGCGGTTGAGCGACAGGCGCCGCTTTGGGCAGGGTCAGCTGGCGTCGAAAGGGGCTGTGGCCGGACCCGCCGGAAGGCGATGGAACTTGGCCACACAAACGACATCCGACTGACGCGCCAAAGCAGGGCGCCGCGCGGGGTTTGATTAGGGGCACCGTGGATCTGGGCCTTGCACTGCGGATGTCCAGCTGACGCGACCGCTAACGCGCCCGGAAGGGCGGCCAACGCTGCATCAATGTGCCGGAACCGGGGCATGGGGCCCGTCCTTGGCGGTTCGAAGGGACGTCACGATCGCATGAACTTAAGCAAATGCCGCATCAGATCCGATTGGGCGCGCTTGCTCACACGGTTCTTATGCCGCCCATCACCGAGCTTCGGCGTCAGACGGCAATTCTCTCAGGCAAAGTGAAGGCCTGCGCTCCAAGATCGCCACAGCCTTACCGCTGTCCGACCATTTAAATTCAACGTGTTACGCTGTTTCGGCGGGTTCCACAGCTGGGCAGCGCGCGGAGACTGTCGATCGGGCGTCTTGTAGGTCGGGCACGTGTTCGGTCGGACGTTGTGTCCACCAAAGCCACTCAACTCAGGCTGGGCGCCTCAATAAAATCCGACATGCAGAATGCTGTGAGGACCCTCAAAGCACCCGGCGAACGTCAGTCTTCCGTCAACGTCCCAACCGCGTCATCGAAGTGTGAACTGCTTCGCCGCACACGTCCAGTGGATTAAACATCTCTGAGATTGCAATGCAAGTGTGCGTTTTTGGTAACACATCCACAGTTGCAGCGGTCGGAAACAAGACCACGTGCAGCTTTGTAACAGATTAGACGTTAATCTTGCAGTTAATATGATGCAATGGCCACCATTAGTGATTGTCTGCGCTGGGCTGCTTGGCGGCTTTTGTGCGCCTCGCCAAGCTCAGGCTCAAGCTCAAGCTCCGGCGCCTTTTACGACGGACGTCGTGAAGTCCGACTGGCTGAATTCAAGCCGGGTGACGTTAGATCAGGTGCCGGCCGCGAGGCCGCAGACACCATCGGAGCCAGCCGAAACAGCGTCCCCGTGGTCGGCCATTGCGCCGCAAAACTTGAGCCCTCCGGCATGGGGTGATGGCATCCCCGTGCATCAAATCGCGCTCCGGGGGGATGGGCGTCGGGTTGAGATCGTCTTGACGATCGCACGCCGTACGCAAGTGTCTGCGTTCGCTTTGGAAGAGCCAACCCGGATCGTCATCGACGGGACAGGGTTCTCCTTCAGTGGAACGACAGAGGCCCTCACCCGTGGGCGGCTGCTTGTTGGGGCACCCCGATTCGGCCCCTTAAGCCAAACCACGGGACGCTTGCTGTTTGACGCAAATAGACCGGTTCGGGTGGCGTCTGTCACCGGGAAGCCGATTGGTGAAGCGGTGCAGATTACAGTTGTGGTTGTGCCGGCCACGCGGGCTGAAATGACTCATGCTGGCACACCCGTCCTATGGGGTTCTGCCGCCGCGACGGTCCAACCTGGGCCGATTTCGACGCCGTATCCGCCGAAAATCGGTTTGCCGGTTGTGGTCATTGACCCAGGCCATGGCGGTATCGATCCGGGCGCGGTGACGGACCAAGGTGTGCTCGAAAAGGATGTCGTCCTTGGCGTGTCCTTGCGCCTCAAAGCCGCCCTTGAAGCTCGCGGTCGCGTGCACGTCGTTATGACCCGACAGGGTGACGAGACCGTCCGGCTGGATCAACGCGTTGCGGCGGCCGCGGCGCAAAAAGCGACCTTATTTGTCTCTCTACACGCCGACACCTACGCGGGGCTTGGTGGCGGAAGTGTTCGTGGCGGCTCTGTCTACGTCCTGGGCGCGGAAGCATCGAATGCCGCCGCACGGGCACTTGCCGAAAAGGAAAACACCGCCGATGCGCGCGCTGGACTGTTCAACGCGGACCAGCCTGACCTAGCGGTTGACGGTATCCTGGCGGACCTCACCGTGCGTGAGACGCTGATCTTGTCGCAACGGATCCAAGGCGCATTGGTCCAAAACCTGCGTCGGTCTATCCTTCTCGCGCGGGAGCCAGCCCGGGCCGCGGCATTTCGCGTGCTAAAGCAGGCGGAGATACCCGCTGTGTTGATCGAACTCGGCTACATGAGCAACGGTCAAGATGCAGCGCTGCTGCAATTGCCGGAGTGGCAAGCAACGGTCGCCGACAGGATCGCCGATGCGGTGGATACCTACTTTACGGGACCACGCGGCGTTGCATTGGATCGTTGACCTGTGCGGTGTGACGCGCGTTTGTATTGTAGCCACACCGTGTCACCCGTTGTTAACCGCAGCAGAGGAGCACGTTGACGTCGCAAGCTTTCTGGGAGTACGCAAATCCCGTTGGGTGGTGGAGTTGGGTATCATGACTGGTAAGACGCTGACACGTGCAGACCTCGCGGAAGCGATGGTGCAAAAAGTCGGCTTGCCGCGTAACGAGTGCCAGGATTTGGTCGAGTTGATCCTCAAGGAAGTGTCGGATGCACTTGCGGTTGGTCAGTCCGTGAAGTTGTCGTCGTTTGGGTCCTTCGGCATTCGTTCGAAGGGCGAGCGGGTTGGTCGAAATCCCAAGACGGGTGAAGAAGTGCCGATCACGCCGCGCCGCGTTCTGGTGTTCAAGCCAAGCAACATTATGAAAGAGCGCATCAACGTCGCGAAACCGACCAAGTCGCGCAAGAAAGCCTAAGATCTGCTGTCGTTGTTTGTGATGTTGCGTCGAGGGTATGTCGGTAACCGACCAACACGGCGATCATCACGGTGGTCATTCCATGGCTAAAGCAGTCGAAGCATTCCGCACCATTGGCGAGGTTTCCGAAGAACTTGACGTGCCAAAGCACGTTCTGCGCTTCTGGGAAGGACGCTTCCCACACTTAAAGCCAATGAAACGCGGGGGCGGGCGACGGTTCTATCGGCCGGAAGACGTGTTGCTACTGCGCGGCATCCACCACCTGCTCCACAAGGCCGGCTACACCATCAAAGGCGTGCAGCGCATCTTACGCGAGCATGGCACCGACATGGTGAAGCTTAGCGATGGAGCAACCGCACCGCTGGCCGCCCAAATGCCACCAGCTTTGGCCGATGTCTCACCAACCGCGCAAAAACCCGGCCGCGCTGGCAGAGTTACGCAGCCTTCGCCTCTCTCGGCTGCCCAACGGGCCATCGTCGAGCAGGTGACGACAGAGCTGGAAGAGTGCCTCGCGCTGCTAAAACAGGCGGCATGACCGGAGACACTCGGGCTTACCGATTGGAGCCGGTGCCCGATTTTTTTGAGCGCGGATACCATCGATCAGACCGTTGGACTGCTGGCGTCAGTCTCGTGTTCGACTTTCGGCCGTGACGAGCCCGAGCGCCAACACATCGACGCGTTGCGCGCCGGCTCGCTTTAACTCGCGCGCGCAGGCGTTCACAGTTGCCCCCGTGGTGATCACGTCCTCAACAAGCAGCACGCGGCGCCCTTCGAGCTTCGACCGGGCGCCCTTTGGTACCCTGAACGCGCCACGCACGTTGTCTCGCCGCTGCACCAGACTAAGGCCAACCTGGGGCGGTGTCCGCTTCACGCGCTGTAACAGCAGCGGTTCGTAGGGCCGGCCCGAATCGCGCGCCACTTCGAGTGCCAACAGCGCCGACTGATTGAAGCGGCGCCAGAGCAAGCGCCGCCGGTTGAGCGGCACCGGGATGATCAAGTCCGCGTCTTCGATTAGGTCAGCACCGGCTGAGATCAACCAGCGCCCAAACAGGTCGCGTGCCTCGTGTCGGTCATGGTATTTCAGTTGATGGACCAGCCGACGCATGGCGCCGTTGAAATGCGCAACTGCCCGGGCGCGGTCGTAGTCCGGGGGGAAAGCCAACGCGGCCGCTGAAATAATGCGGCCCTCAAGCTCGGTCGCGGGTAGCGGAATGCCAAGCACGTCACACATGGGCCCGCGGATGAAGTGGATTTCCCGCCAGCAGACACCACATAGGCTATCGTGGGCCGCCACATGGCGATGACAAGCCAGGCACACTGGCGGCAGCAGCCAATCCGCCGTGCGCCGGGCCGCAGTCGAGACCGGGCGCCAGAGCCGCGCGGCGAGCGCAAATTCCGATCCTTTGGAATCGGCAATCTGCTCTAGGTCCATGATTGGTCGCATTTTCTTCGCCGAACCGGGAAGCCACTTCGACTGAAAATGCTCTAGTGCCGGATGGGAATGCATGGAGCCGGCTAATACTTTATCGACTGAACTCTCGTCGATCTCGTTTGGAATGTCGCCTGGACGCGTCGTCTCGGCCATGCGAGCACCTCTTCTTTATCCTTCAACGCTACCTTAGATCGCAACGTGTGACCACCGCCCCCCTCATTTTCGATCGCAACCTGCTGGCCCGCCGCCGGGCACGGGCTGCACGGGCATGGACGGACGAGAGCACGGCTGACTTTTTGCTCCGGCGCGCCAGTGACGACCTCACCGACCGCCTCGCCGTCGTCGTGCGCCCCTTCCCGACGGCCGCTGTTATAGGCGCGCACGGCGGACATATCGGACATGCGCTGCGGCGCTCGGGTCGTCATGACGTGGTCATCAATTGCGATTTGACGAGGTCCATGCTGCCCGCGAGGCCGGCGTTGAGTGCTCAGTCCGACGATGAGTATCTACCACTTCGGCCGGCGCACTTTGACTTGATCGTTTCCGCGTTGTCGCTGCATTGGGTCAACGATTTACCCGGCGTGCTGACGCAAATGCGCCATGCCTTGAAACCGGATGGTTTGCTGCTTGCGGCCCTCATCGGTGGCGGAAGTCTCACCGAGTTGCGTCAAGCGTTCGTTGCC
>JANNXS010000033.1:0-17746 GCA_031409695.1 Hyphomicrobiaceae bacterium | reverse complement strand
AGATGTGATCGGCCTGCACTTCTTCTCGCCAGCCAACATCATGCGGCTCTTGGAGATCGTGCGCGGCGCCAAGACCTCAAAGGAGGTGCTCGCAACCGCGATGGCCGTGTCGAAGAAAATCAACAAAGTTGGCGTCGTCTCGGGCGTGTGCTTCGGCTTCATCGGCAATCGCATGGTCGAGAGCTATATGGAGGAGGTACAGGCGCTGTTGATGGAGGGCGCGTCGCCCGTTGACGTCGACACGGCCTTTGAAAAGTGGGGCATGGCCATGGGGCCCCTCGCGGTTATGGATCTGGCCGGCATGGACGTGGGCTGGCGGATCCGTAAAGAGCACGACATTCCCGCAGAGCGGCGCCGTTTGTATGCCGTGACCGATGCGCTGGTGGAAAGCGGCCGACATGGCCAGAAGTCGAAAGCCGGGATCTATACGTACCCGGATGGCCGTACCCGCACGGTTGATCCGAAAGTGGCTGAGATGTATCGCGCGGAGGCGGCAAAACAGGGCATCGCCGCGCGCAACGGGATCACGGCCGAGGAGATCGTTGAGCGCGGTTTGCTGCGCTTGATCAACACGGGTGCCGATATTCTCGCTGAAGGCATTGCCCAGCGCGCGTCTGACATCGATACGATTTATCTCAACGGCTACGGCTTCCAGGCCTGGCGCGGCGGGCCCATGTGGCAAGCTGACGAGATGGGATTGAAGGTCGTCGCTGACAAGATCAAAGCCTATCAGGCGATGTACGGCGAACGCTGGACCCTCTCGCCGTTGATCGAACGGCTCGTGGCCGAGAGCGGTACGTTCGCCGGGCGGGATAAGGCTGCGCCCTGAGAGGGCATGGACGAGCCGATGAATGTCACGAGCGTAGCGGAAAACAGCCATGACATTGCTGGGATATCTGACGGAGACGTTCGCTTATGCACAGGCGTACGCAGGGAGAATACTCGCGGCCTGTATTATCGTATCTGCGCTTGAGTTTTTGCTCCCTAGATCCCGGCACTCATGGGTTTCGCGCGTGCGGGGCGCCCTGTTCTGGGCCACGTACATCGCGATCACAGCGCTGGGCATAACCCTGTTTGTCCGATTTTGGTCGGGACTAGGTTACAAGCCGCTTGTGCACGTTGATCTGTCTATGCTGTCAAAATCCGAAAATCCATTCACCGCTGCCGTCGGCGGGATACTCACTTCACTGATTTTTGTTCAGATCGGTGAATTCTTTTACTATTGGTTTCACCGCCTTCAGCATTCCAACTCATTCTTCTGGCGTTTTCATGCTGAGCATCACGCGATCGAAGAAATGAATGCATTCAACAGCAACCATCACTTCACGGAAGAGCTTTTCCGCCTTCCATTTGTTACGATCCCAATTTTGATTTTGTTCAGTTTCGAGCAAACTTATGTGCCTTGGTTGTGGGCGACAGTGCTCGGTTGGCAGGGCATATACCAGCACAGTTGCACGAAACTCAACTTCGGCTGGTTACGATATATTATCCCGGACAATCGCTTTCATCGTATCCATCACTCATTTGAGCCGCATCACTTCAATAGAAATTTTGGCAGTGGATCAGCCGTGTGGGATATCGTTTTTCGTACAATCTGGCATCCACGGGCGGGGGAGTGGCCGAGTACGGGCGTTTCCGGACTGCCCGAAGCCACAACCGTCCGCGACTTTTTATTACGGCCATTTCTCCGCAGTAAATGAATTTTTGTTTGCCGCAATCACCGAGAACCACGCTGCAGGCATCGCCGCGCGCAACGGGATTAGGGCCGTGGAGGTTTTTAAGATCGGTTTGCTGCGCTTGATCAACACGGGTGCCGGTTTTCTCGCCGAAGACATTTGAACCTGCGTCTTTGATCGACACGATTTAGCCCGACGGCTACGGCTTCCATCCCTGGCGCGGCGCGACGGGCCGATGTGGCAAGGCGACGAGATGGGATTTAAGATCGTCGATGATAGGATCAAAACTTGTCAGGCGATTTAGGGCTGACGCTTGACCATCACGCCCCTGATCGGAAAGCTCGTGGCCGATAGCGGTACGTTCCCCGGTCGGGATAAGACAACGGTTTGACACCCCGCATCGCCTGTGATCAGCCAACCACCTGGATGGTGCGATGGCTTGGTCTCGCGGCGCTGATGAGGTTCTTTTTTTGGCTGTAACCTGCACCCTGTCCCTGAGAGAGAGAGGTCGCCGTGAGCAAAGACAAACCAATTGTGACCCAGCCCGAACCAACGCCTGGGATCGGATCTGAACTGGACGGTTTGCCGCCGGAGCTGCGGGATCGGTTCCTGCAACAGATCGAGGCTGACCAGGGCGAAGTGCTGAAACAGGCGACGCTGACTGAGGATAGCTGGCGTGGGTATCTGGCAAACCTGTTCAACCTGTCGCCAAACCAGGCGACCTTTTACGAACACCTGAGCATGCAGGCACCGGCACTCATGCTGTTTGTGCAGTGCATGTTCGGAATCTGAAGCAATGAGCGCTGACCTCGCCCGTTTTAAAATCGGCATCGAAGACGAGTTCCGAAAGGCACCGCCGACGATTTGCGTGATCGGGCTGTCAGGCGTTGGCAAGTCGAGCACGATCAATGCCATGTTTGGAACGCGCAAAGCGGTATCTGGCTCAACCCGCGGCACACACCGCTTTCGCGCCGATACGTTCGACATCGAGAGTGGGCGGGTCGATGGCTTCAAGCTCGCATGCCAACTGAGGGTGATCGACGCGCCGGGGCTTGGCGAAGACGTTGATCTCGATGAGGGCTATCTCAAGAATTATCGCACGCATTTGCCGAAGTGCGATGTGGCGCTCTGGGTTGTGGCTGCCAGAAACCGTGCCCTCGCTCTCGACCAAGGCTACATTAAGACCCTCAGAAAAGTGCTCCCGCACGGCGTGATCGGTATCAACCAAGTCGATCTCATTGAGCCGCTCGATTGGGACGATCGCGTTAACATGCCCTCGCTTACGCAAGACAAGGTGCTGAAAGAAATTGTAGTGGATCGCCAGGAGAAACTTGGCCGCTTTTTTCCCAACCGTCCCAAGACTGTTGCCTACAGCGCCCGCCACTATTGGAATCTGCAGGCCCTGTTCAGTGCGCTGATCGAAAGTGCTCCCCCGCAACGGCGTTGGATGTTCGACCTCGTCAAATCGTTTTCGACGAGCGATTGGCTCGCCGGCGCCAAGGGTTTGACCGATGCGCAGCGCAGGGCGCTCGCCGAGCGCTACCTCAGCACCGACCGTGGTATGACCATGGACGCTTTGAAGCGGTAACGGCATTGTGCCAATCCGCAGAGGGCGTTAGCCTTCGAGCTGTCAATCAGTCACGGGAGTGCGAGCAAAATGGCTAAGGCTGTTGCAAAATCTAAGCGTGCCATCGTTGAGCATCGGCACCCGCTCGATCCTTTGACGGAGGCCGAGATCACCCGCGCCTGCGACCTGTTCAAGACGCAAAAGAAGCTCTCGGCCACCACGCGCTTTGCGTTCGTGCAATTGGAAGAACCTGTAAAAGCCGATGTCCTGGCTTGGGGTCCGGGCAAGCCACTCCAGCGCCGCGCGGCGGCGACAGTGTTCGACACCAAGACCGGCGAGACCCACATTGGGGTCGTTGATCTCGACACAGACACCGTCTCGTCGTGGATTGAGCACAAGACGAAGGAGTTTCCCTACGGCCAGCCGCCCGTCATTATCGAGGAATTCTTCAAGGTTGGCGACATTGTCAAAAAAGATGCTGGCTGGCTCAAAGCCATGAAGCGACGAGGTTTGACTGACAAGGATATCGCACTCGTCCAGGTCGATCCGTTTTCAACCGGCTACTATGATCGCGACATCGAGAAGGGCCGCCGGCTTGTGTCGGCCGTCAGCTATTATCGCGCGGGCCCCAAGGACAATGGCTATGCGCACCCGATAGAGGGCGTGGTTGCACTGGTGGATCTGATCGAGGGCAAGGTGGTCGAACTCGTTGACGAAAAGGAGATCGTGCCGATCCCCAAGATCAAGCGCAACTATCATCGCGAGGATCTACCGCCGCCGCGCACCACTGTGAAACCACTCGACATCATCCAAAAAGACGGGCCGAGCTTCAAGGTCGACGGCTGGAAGGTCGATTGGCAGAATTGGTCGTTCCGGGTTGGCTTTTCCGCGCGCGAAGGGTTGGTGCTGAACCAGATCTCAGTCAAAGACGGGACGGATAAAAAGTCGGACACTGAACGCCCGATCATCTATCGCGCCTCACTCACCGAAATGGTCGTGCCTTACTCTGATCCGACCGCCAACAATTTCTGGAAGAACGCGTTTGACGCCGGCGAATATGGTCTTGGCAAACTTGCCAATTCCTTAGAACTCGGCTGCGACTGCTTGGGCAACATCCACTATTTCGACGTGCCCGTGGCCGATGACAACGGCTCATCCGCCATGATGAAGAACGTCGTCTGCATGCACGAAGAGGATTATGGCATCCTCTGGAAACACTACGAGTTTCGCACAGACACCTATGAGGCACGCCGGTCACGCCGTCTTGTGGTGTCATTCTTCGCCACTGTCGGCAACTACGACTACGGCTTCTATTGGTATTTCTATCAGGACGGCACGATTCAACTTGAGGCCAAGCTGACCGGCATCATTCAAACGTCGGCGGTAGCACCGGGCAAACCCTATCCGTGGGGTGGCATGGTTGGCGAAGGCCTTGCCGGGCCGACGCACCAGCACATCTTCAATGTGCGGATGCACATGATGGTCGATGGCGAAAAGAACACCGTCAGCGAACACGAGTTCGTTCAACGCCCATGGGGCCGCGACAACCCATATGGCAACGTGTTTGACACAACGACCCGCGTCCTCGCGCGGGAACGTGATGCGGCGCGCGAGGCCGACGGCCGCACCGGCCGCTATTGGAAAGTGACGAACCCGAACAAAAAAAACGTCGTTGGCGGGAACCCTGGCTACAAGCTGGTCGTCAACCCAACGCCGTTGATGCTGGCCCAAGAGGGTTCATCCGTGCACAAGCGTGCGCAATTTGCGACCAAACACGTGTGGGTGACAAAGTACGATCCAGCCGAGCGCTACGCCTCCGGCAACTTTCCAAATCAGCACGCAGGCGGCGACGGACTGCCGAAGTTCATTGCCCAGAACCGCGCCATCGAGAATGAAGATATCGTGCTTTGGCACACCTTTGGCCACACCCACGTGTGCAAGCCTGAGGATATGCCGGTCATGGCCTGCGAGTACGCGGGCTTTAGCCTGAAGCCGAACGGATTTTTCAGTGCTAACCCGGCCATGGACCTGCCCCCGGATGTCAACGCTGCAAGCAAACGTGCGAGCGATCCAGATGACGGCGGAGGTAGCTGTTGTGATTGATCCGCAGATCACATGACCGACGAGATCGAAACAACGACGGATGCCTTCCTCGGCGGCGCGCTTATGATGCGCCAGCCAGCATGCGGCTATCGCGCCGGCATCGACCCTGTGCTCTTAGCGGCGCGCTGTACCGCGCGGTCAGGTGACCGCGTGCTTGATTGCGGTGCCGGCGTTGGGACGGTCGGGCTGTGTGTCGCGCGCCGTGTCGCTGGCTGCCGCGTGGTGTTGATTGAGCGGAACGAGATGTATGTGCGGCTTGCTGAGGAAAACACCGTTGCGAATGCTTTGTCAGAGCGGGTGCATGTTTTGCGTGCTGACGTCACGGCGCCGCAGTCGGCCGATGTGCGCGCGCTTGCTGGCAGCTTCGACCACGCCCTCTGCAACCCGCCTTTCTACATCGATACGGACGGCACGCGTTCGATAGATCCGGCCAAGGATGCAGCCAATACAATGGCGGCCGCCGATCTTGAGGCCTGGGGGCGCTTCCTGACCTCGATGCTGAAGCCGGGCGGGGTTGTGACTCTGATCCATCGTGCGGACGCGCTCGGCCGCCTGCTGACAGTTTTGGATCGCCGGTTCGGTGCCTTAACCATCACGCCACTTCACGCGTCGGACACAGCTGCTGCTGGTCGCGTCCTTGTCTCAGGCGTGAGGGACAGCCGGGCTCCGCTTTCGTTGATGCCCGGAATCGTCTTGCACCGCGCGGGCGGCGGCTACTCGGCTGAGGTTGAAGCCGTGCTGCGAGGGCCGGTGGGGCTCGGGCAATGAGGGGTTGGGGCAATGAGGGGCTGGGGCAATGAGGGTCTTAAGGGACCGGCGCCACGCCCTTCAAACGCTTGCGAACGGCCCCATGCGGGCCGCGTGGGCGGCGACAAGCTCCAAGCCCAATGGCGTCGGCCGAAGCGCGGGGGCGCGGTCATAGATCGTGAGGCCGGCGCGCGCGGCATAGATGCGTTTGCCATAGCAAATCAGGCTTTCAATGGATTGCATGACGAACAGGATGGTTGGTAATGCCTTCTCGTAAAGGACGTCGGACTCGGCCGTGCGGCCTTCGCTCATGGCGCGCCAGATGGCGACCTGTTTGTCGATCGTGTCGGGCGCCAGGATCATGCCAACAACGCCCGCGCGGAAATTGTCGGTCAGTTCAAGGCCGCCGCGACCATTGAAGACAGGCAACCGCCCTTCGGTTGCTTCAATCACCCGCTGGATGTCGACAACGGAGGCCTCGCCTTTAAGCAATCGTACGTTTCGATGTTGGGTGACGAGATCGCGGATTTCATCGGCCGTCAGCCCACGGCCCATATAGGCCGGCGCATTCTGGATGGCGACCGGCAAGGTGGTTTGATCGGCGATGCGCCCAAAAAAGCGGATGTATTCGAGCCCGCTGTAACTGCCGACGTTGGGCGGCTGCAGGATCACCCAGTCCGCTTTAACGCTTTCGGCGTGGTGTATTTGCTCCACCTGCTCGGCAACGGAATTGCCGTAGATCGTGAACGCCAAAGGCACGCGACCAGCCACGTCTTCAGCCGTCCAATCCATGATCGTTCGCCGCTCGACCTCACGCAGTTTCGAGACTTCAGTCGCGAGGCCGAGCGCGGCCATGCCATCGACACCAGCTGCAAGGCAAATTTCGGTTTGCCGTCTCATGGCGGCTCGGTCGAGGCGTTCATCGGCGGTGAACAGTGCGTAGGCAATTGCGTGAATGCCAGGAAACATGGCGGCCTCACATGGAACGTGTTGCGACTTGAAAGTTAGATCGAAGCTCTACCTTGCGCCAGTGTCGCCAAAGTAAAATGTGGCGGGTAAAATCAGGGCGGACGAAATCAAATCAGGCTCAAAAAGGAACCGGCGTGTCCGCCACAGGACGCGTCAAATCTCGCTCGACACCGAACGAAAACCTGAATGCTGCTATGATTTCGGCGCAAAATTGCATATGATTGAGTCGGATCGATCCACAGAACCTTTCGGCCGGGCGGCACAGCCACCGACCGGATCAGGCAACGCATTAAAGCGTTTTCTGGTCTCGGCTCTACGGTCATGTCGCGCCTCATCGAGGACGGATCATGGGCGATCAGAAACATGACAAGATACGCGTCGGCGGGCAGACTCGCGTCGGCGAGGTTCCTGCAAAGGCACCACGGATTGCTGACAAGGCGTTCCTGAAACAACTTGCGGGTTTCAGCCTGACAACAGCGGAAATCCTGTACCGGCTGCCTGACTATCCAGCGCTCCTGCAGAGCTTTGTCTGGCAGGACTATGATATCTCGCCCAGGTTCCCCAAATTGCTGAGCTTCCTTGACTATTGGAGCCGCAATCTCGACGGCCCACTGTTCCAGGTCCGTGTCGCGAATGCGGCTTTGATCAAGCCCGCTGAGCTGCGGATGGTCGACGGCGAGTTCCGGCTGAACTAGCGGACCTGCGCGGACGGGGGCCTGGCATTTGATGACGCTGGCGCGCCGTCGGCGTCATTCCTGCCCAGCATGGCCAAGACCGTCTCGTCGGCTCTACCTAGAGCACGTTCCGATCCTTAGGAATCGGAAGCGCGCTCTAAGTGGTTGCTTCGTCGCATTTTCTTTGACGAACCGGAACGCCACTTCGTCCGAAAATGCTGTGTGCTGAACAAGCCCTGGAATGCTAACTCAGTTCGCCGCTTTCACGGGAGCCTGCGGGGCAGCCGTTTTGGTTGCCGGAGCCGGTTTGGGGGCGGGCGCTACAGCTGTCGCCCCGGCCGCGACAGGGGTTGCACCGGCCTTCTTGGCCAACTCAGCGCGTTGCTGTTTCGCTTTGGCAACGGCCGCCACGGCCGCAGGGCGACGACGACCGGGATTGCACTCGCGGTTGAGCAGTTCATTGCGCACGACGGTCGGCGCCGATTTCGCATCAACAGGGATTGGCAGGGTGCGGACCGTATGTGGCGGCTGTGTGAGATCGCTCCAGGCGCCGTTTTGGAAGCCGTGTTCGAGAAGGCCGGCCGCGCGGATCGTCCGGGCCGCCCCACTTGGCTCACCGAGCACGACGGCAACAACCCTTTTGCCGTCCCGGGAGGCGGTTGCGACGACATTATAACCGCTGTCACAGATGAAGCCAGTCTTGAGGCCGTCGGCGCCGTCGTAGGTGCGCAAAAGGCCGTTGTGCGTGCGCAAGACGCGGCGACCTATGCGGACGTCGTGCTTCTGCCATAGCGCTGCATATTCCGGAAAGTCGCGCAGGACCGCCATGGAGAGAATGCCGAGATCACGGGCCGTCGTCGTCTGGGCGGCGTCTGGCAAGCCGTGCGGGTTAACGAAATTCGAATGCGTCATGCCGATGCGCTTGGCGGTCGCGTTCATTTGCTTGGCGAAGTCTTCGACGCTGCCGGCCATACCCTCCGCCAACATCACAGCGACGTCGTTGGCGGACTTGATGATCAACGCCTGTAACGCCAGTTCGACCGTCATGGTCGCGCCGACCGGCAAACCGATCTTGCTTGGCGGCTGGAGGACCGAAACCTCGGAGGCGACGATCTTCGACTGCAGCGTGAGTTTGCCCGCCTTGATGGCCTCAAAGGTCATGTAGGCCGTCATGATCTTGGTCAGTGACGCGGGGTGCCAGACGTTGTCATGATCCTCGGCGTAGAGCACGCGACCGTTGCCAGCATCGAACACAAGCGCGGGGCCGGCCGACGCCTGATCGACCATCAGTGTCAGACTCACAAGCGCCGTCGAAAGCGCAATCGCGCCCAGCGGCAGACGACGCGAAAAGCCGTTCACGAAACTCTCCGATGGCTGGACGAAACAGCGAATCAACATCCCCAGGCTATCCTCTTGGCGGTACCGTAGTGGTTGTCCACGGGTCTACGCTCCCTGACGGAATGACGCGGCAGGCCTGTGGCGGGCGTAACGCACTTTTCAGCGCCTATGGGACCTCGGGACGTCCCGCGGCTACGTGCCGACGGCTTAGTATCTTCCGACAACGCGGGTCAACAAGAGCCACGTGAAAACGAGCTCAAATACATTCAACTAAAACGAAAAACGCTTAGCCCCCGGGGGAAGGGACCAAGCGTTGGCGCCGAAGCGCTAGTGCTGGTGGGGACTCCAACACCGGGCGGAACCGTACCCGGCCAGACGGGGGAGACTGGCCGGAAGTGCCGCTTCGCTCTGTCTTCTTTTTACGCTTGCGTGTGGCCTAATCAACATGATTCGACCGAATTCACGGAAGTGTTACAAACAGCAATGAAACGTGTGAGATTTCTCACACTTTCACTCACACCTTCTCTGGTGCTTTGGTTAGCTCATCTCGCAGAGCGCGACGGAGAATCTTTCCGACGTTGGTCTTTGGCAAGTCAGCGCGGAATTGGATGTGCTTTGGGCGCTTGTAGCCTGTGAGCTGGGTTTCGCAGTAGGCGCGCAAGGCCTTTTCGTCCAGATTCGGGTCCTTCTTGACCACGAACACCATGACGGCCTCGCCCGAATTCTTGTCCGGCACGCCGACCGCCGCACACTCAAGCACGCCCGGATGGCTGACGACCACGTCCTCGACCTCGTTTGGATAGACGTTGAAGCCCGAGACCAGGATCATATCCTTCTTGCGGTCGACGATCTTAAACTGTCCGTTTTCGTCCATGACGCCAACGTCACCGGTTTTAAAGAAACCGTCTTTGGTGAAAACTTTCGCCGTCTCGTCAGGGCGCTGCCAGTAGCCAGGCATGATCTGCGGGCCTTTGGCGCAGATTTCGCCAGCTTCACCTTGGGCGACCTCCTTCTCATCGTCGTCGCGGATCGAAACCAGCGTGTTGGAGATGGGATATCCTATCGTCCCGGTGAAGCCTTTAAGCACGACCGGGTTCGACGTGAGTGTTGGAGAAGTCTCGGATAGGCCATAGCCCTCGACGATTGGGCAACCCGTGAGCTTGAACCACTCGTCGGCAACGGCCTTCTGTACGGCCATCCCGCCGCCGTTGCAGACCTTTAGGTTGGAGAAGTCGAGCTTGCGGAATTCCGCGTTCTGCATGAGGCCGTTGTAGAGCGTGTTGACGGCCGGAAGGACATGGAACGGCCGTTTTGCCAGCTCTTTGGCAAAGCCCGGGATATCCCTCGGATTGGTGATCAAGATCGAATGGCCACCGATGCGGGCGCTTAACAGGCAACACACCGTGAGTGCGAAGATGTGATACAACGGTAATGCGGTAATAATGTTCAGCTGATCAACCTGCTTGCCGACTTTGAGCGCTGGTTGCAGCCAAGCCTCGTTCTGGAGCACGTTCGCGACGACGTTGCTGTGCAGCAGGGTCGCGCCCTTTGAAACGCCGGTGGTACCGCCGGTGTATTGCAGAAACGCGACATCGGTCGGTTTGATCGAAACCGGCTGAAGCGCCATACCCTTACCAGCCGCCATGACGGACTTGAACGAGACGGCGTTCGGCAGGCTGAATGCTGGAACGACCTTCTTGATTTTTCGGACGACAGTGTTGACCAACACACCCTTTAAGCCGAGCATGTCGCCGAGTGTGGCAACGACGACGTGAGGGATCTGAACTTTCGGGAGCACTTCCTGCAGAGTCGCAGCCATCATTTCCAGCACGAATATTGCCTTGGCACCGCTGTCCTTTAGCTGATGCTCAAGCTCCCGCGGTGTGTACAGTGGATTGACGTTCACAACGACATAACCGGCACGCAGGATGCCTGCAACCGCGACTGGATATTGCAGCACGTTCGGTGTCATGATCGCGACGCGATCACCAGGCTGGAGGCCCTTGGACTGCAACCATGCGCCGACCGCGCGGGAATATTGGTCGAGCTGGCTATAAGTGATCGTCTTGTCCATGCACGTGTAGGCTGGACGGCCGGCGAATTTTTTAAAACTTTCCTCAAAAATCTCGACGATCGACTGGTATTGGTTGACGTCCACATCGGCGGGTACACCCGATGGGTACTGCTTGAGCCAGATTCGTTCCATAGTTTCCTCGCCGCCCTTAAATTCGTTGATGCCGGGGATCGATGCGTCCGCCTTCCCGCACCATAGGCGCGACGCGCTTGGATTGCCAAGTTTATACGGTCGGGTGTTTTAGCAAAATTCACGGGGCTGAAACGGGAGGACCGGGCTTTAGCTTGTCCTCGGCTCCCGTATCACGGTTGCGAAACCGGCTACGATCCTGGCGGCAAGGCGCGGCCTTTGGCTTTGGCGTCCAACTCGCGCTTGGCGCGCTCCTTGGCGTCAATGCGTGCCGGATCGAGCCGTTCGTCACCGTCTACGGGTTCCGCTTCGGCAATGCCGTTCACGTAGGCACCGTTGAGTGCTTTCCCGTTAGGTTTTGAGGTGACCGTCTTTGGCGCAGCCTTCTTATCGGCCATCGTCTGCGGCCTTGGGCCCAGCAAGCTGACGAGGCGCGACAGCGTCGCACGCAGCTCGTGGCGGTGTGTCACCATGTCTACCATACCATGGGAGAACAGATACTCAGCCCGTTGGAAGCCATCCGGCAACTGCTCGCGGATGGTCTGCTGAATGACGCGCGGTCCAGCGAAACAGATGAGAGCGTTCGGCTCAGCAATATGGATGTCGCCGAGCATGGCATAGGACGCAGTCACGCCCCCCGTGGTCGGGTCGGTCAGTACCACCAGATAGGGCAGGCCCGCGTCGCGGAGGCGTTGCACGGCAATGGTCGTGCGCGGCATCTGCATCAGCGAAAGAATGCCCTCTTGCATGCGTGCGCCGCCGGACGCCGAAAATAGAATGAAGGCACACTTTTTTTCAACCGCGCGCAACATGCCGGTGATGATGGCCTCGCCCTCGGACGTGGCAAGCGAGCCAGACATAAAGCGGGCGTCATGGGCTGCGGAGACAACGGGTCGCTGGTCAAGGGTGCCTTCAGCGACAAGAACGGCACACGGCATCGCGGTTGAAGTCTTCGCATCCTTGACGCGATCCGTATAGCGCTTGCTGTCGCGGAATTTCAGCGGGTCGAGGGGCGCATCCTTGGTCGCAATCGCCTTGTAGGAGCCGCCGTCGAACAGCGCCGCCATGCGCTCCGGCGCTGTCATGCGGCCATGGTGGCCACAGCACGGAAAAACGTGTTGGTTCTCAACCAGCGCGTTCTTGTCGGTCATCTGACCACAGGCGGGGCATTTGTGCCAAAAGTCTTCCGGCGGGTCGCGACGCTTGGTCAGCAACCCACTTATTCTTGGCCGGACGACATTGTTAATCCAGTTCACGCCTGATGCTCCCGTGACGCACCGGGGTGGCGACGCCGCTTATCCCAGTCCATCCATGGCCAGTCCATCCATGGCCGATACGCGCATGATCGCACCGAACATCGGTCCCGGTCGACGCACGCATTTGCAGCTGACAGGTGGGCGGTGTCGGCTGCGCTGTCAACGCCTCCGGAGCCGCAGCTGCTCCTCGGGGTGGCCATGCGACAAACTCACCGCGCGCTGTGTGGCAGCCACAAGGCGTCAACGCAAGGCCGCCGACAGGCTTCCCACAAGATCCAGAACGCCTGAGACGGTGTGCTTGCCCGGTTTGCCAGAATTATCCAGGCTATTTTCGATTGTGGTTACCAGGGCGGAGCCGACGACGACACCATCCGCCCCCTTGGCCATGGCTTTGGCCTGGGCGGGCGTTTTGATGCCGAAACCGACACAGACCGGGAGCGCGGTCGACGCTTTGATGCGCGCGACGTGGGTGTGCACGTCCGTTGCGTCCGCCGAAGCGGTGCCGGTGATGCCTGCGATGGCCACGTAGTAGACAAAGCCCGAGGTGTTCGCGAGCACGGCCGGCAGGCGGGCCTTGTCGGTGGTGGGTGTGGCGAGGCGGATGAAGTTCAGCCCGGCCTCGACGGCGGGCATGCACAGTTCATCGTCCATTTCGGGCGGGGCGTCGACAATGATCAGACCGTCGACGCCGGCGGCTTTTGCGTCCGTCAGGAACGTTGTGACGGGGTAGACATAGATCGGGTTCAAGTAGCCCATCAGCACAATTGGGGTGGTGTCGTCGACCGCGCGAAACTCACGCACGAGCTGGAGGGTTTTCTTCATGGTCTGCCCGCTCTTCAGCGCGCGCAAGCCGGCCGCCTGGATCGCCGGGCCATCGGCCATGGGGTCAGAGAAGGGCATGCCGAGCTCGACCACATCAGCGCCGGCTTTGGGCAAACCGAACAGGATCTGTTTCGAGGTCTCGTAGTCCGGGTCGCCAGCCGTGATAAACGTCACCAGTGCCGGTCGTTTAGCGGCTTTCAGCTCGGCAAAGCGACGGTCAATGCGCGTTGAGGCGGCGGCAAGCATGGGAGGTGATCCGGTCTGGAGGCTTGCGCCGTGCCATGCCGCAGGCAGCTGGGGTTGTCCAGGAGGGCTGGGGCCAACTCACGTCCCGCGTGGCTTGGCGCGGGCGGTGGGGGTGGCGTTGGCTGGGTCGTCGGGCCAGACGTGTTTTGGGTAGCGGCCGCGCATGTCGGATTTGACGTCGCGCCAGGAGCCGGACCAGAAACCAACGAGATCGCGCGTGATCTGGATCGGTCGTTGGGCGGGGGAAAGTAATTCAAGCGTAAGCGGCAGGCGTCCACCGGCGACGGATGGATGCATTTTCAGGCCGAACAGCTCCTGAACACGGATGGCCATCGCGGGTGCGCCGGGCCCATCGTAACGGATCGCGAAACGATTGCCGGTCGGGGCTTCGAAGTGTGTTGGCGCATCCGTTTCAAGGCGCCGCTTGAGATCCCAGGGGACGAGCAGATCGAGCGCTGCGCCAAGATCGTCGGCGCCGATGTCTGACAGCGCGGTTTTACCGTCGAGGAATGGGGCGAGCCAGTCCGTGGCCGTGGCCGCCAGGGTTGCGTCTGAGAGGTCCGGCCAAAGGTCAGGCGCGGCCGTGCGGAGGAAAGCAATGCGGTCGCGCAATTGCGCTTGTGCTTTCGACCAGGGCAGGCGCGAGATGCCGATGCTCGCGATGCCGCGCGCCAAGGCCTCTGCCGTCTCGGGGCCAGCGGGTGCTGAGAGGGGCATTGAATCGAGCACGATGGCGCCGATGCGTTTTACCCGGCGGGCCTTGAGGCGACCTTCGGCTGGAGCAAAGGTCATTTCAACGGTCGTTGCCAAGCGCTCTCCTGCGACGTCAAGGAACGCGGCTTCGTCCATGCCGGCTGCCAGCAAAATGCGGGTTGCGGCGGCGGTGCCCGCGAGGTCGGCTGCGACGAGATAGGCTGCGCGGGCAAGGGGATCGGATGCGTCGAGGTTTGCGCCGCGGCCGTTGGCCATCAGGAACTGGCCGGTGCCGCCGCGCGCTTTCGCGATACGGCCGGGGAAGGCCAGCGCGAGGAGTGCTGCGGTCGAGAGCGGCGGGTGTGACATGGTTCGGCCGCCGCCTGCGTCTAGCGCCCACCGTTCCGCGAGCCGCCGCATATGCTGCGCCCGCTCGCCTCGGTCGCGGCGGAATTGTGTCAGGCGCTGATCGAGATCGGTATCGCTGCCGCCAAGACCTCGTTCGACGATCACGGCTGCGATTTCGGCCGCCGCGTGGGCTTGGCCAAGATCCGCCGCCGCCAGCAACATGCGCGCAAGGGGGGCTGGCAAGGGCAACGCACGGATGCGTTTGCCTGTTTCGGTGATGCGGCCGGTGGTGTCGATGGCGCCAAGACCGGTAAGCAGCTCGCGTGCCGCGCGCAGGGCTGCCGGTGCCGGGGCGTCGAGCCAGTTGAGCGTGGTCGGATCCGGAACGCCCCAGGCCGCGCAATCCAGCAGCAGGCCCGACAGGTCAGCCTGGCGGATTTCGGGTTCGGCATAGGGCGGGAGGCTGATCGTCTCTTGCTCATCCCATAGGCGGTAGCAAACGCCGGGTTGGGTGCGGCCGGCGCGACCACGGCGTTGATCGGCTGCGGCACGGGAGACGCGCACCGTGTCGAGGCGCGTCACGCCTGCCTCCGGCTCGTAACGCGGGACCCGTGCCTGGCCGCAATCGATGACGACGCGGACGCCTTCGATGGTCAGTGAGGTTTCGGCAATCGACGTTGCGAGCACGATTTTGCGGGTGCCGGCTTCGGCGGGGGTGACTGCGCGGTCCTGCTCCTGCGGGGTGAGTGCGCCGTAGAGGGGGGCTACGATGATGTTGGGGCCGAGAATCTGAGAACCGAGCGCTTTGTCGGTCAGCTTTTCGACGACGCGGCGGATCTCGCTTTGGCCGGGCAGGAAGGCGAGGATCGAACCGGTTTCGTTACGCACGGCGCGCAGGATGGCCTCGACCATCTGCTCGTCAATGCGTCGTCGTGGATCACGGCCGAGATAGCGCGTCTCGACGGGGTAGGCGCGGCCCTCGCTCTCGATGACGGGGGCGTCGGTGCCTTGGGTGTCGCCCAGCTGTTTCGCGATGCGGGCGCCGTCGAGTGTGGCGCTCATGACCAAAAGTCGCAGGTCTTCGCGCAGGCCCACTTGGGCGTCGAGGGCGAGCGCCAGGCCTAGATCGGCGTCCAGCGAGCGTTCGTGGAATTCGTCAAACACGACCACGCCGATGCCATCGAGTGCGGGATCGTCGAGGATCAGGCGGGTGAACACGCCCTCGGTGACGACCTCGATGCGGGTTTTGGCGCTGACCCGGGTGCCGAGCCTGGCGCGTATGCCGACGGTGTCACCGACTCGCTCGCCGAGCGTCTTGGCCATGCGTTCAGCAGCACCGCGGGCCGCTAGGCGGCGCGGTTCCAGCACCAGGATCTTGCGGCCTTGCAACCAGGGTTGATCGAGCAGCGCCAGTGGCACGCGTGTGGTTTTGCCGGCGCCGGGCGGCGCAACGAGCACAGCCGAGGCGTGGGCGATCAACGCCTCGCACAGGCCCGGCAGCGCCTCGTCGATCGGCAATGGCTGGTCGAAGTTCATCGGCGGCGTATAGCTGGTTCGCGGGCCTTGCGCGACCAGAGCTGCGTGGCGGTCAGGCGCGATCCGGCAGCGGCTCGAACACCTCTTGTGGTTCGCTGCGGCCGCGCAATTCGATGCGGCCAATGGGGCGGACCAGGGCAGGCCCAAGGCGCTCGCCAGCGATGGGGCCGATGCAAATGGAGGTGCCAAGGGTTTTGTTGGCGGCTTCGAGACGCGCTGCAGAATTTACGACGTTGCCGTGGGCGGTGTAGTCGAGTTTTTTGCCGCCGCCGACGTCGCCGACGATGGCTTGGCCGGACTCCAGGCCAATGCGGGTGCGGCCAAAGGTGAGTGCGCGCGCGGCTGGCGTCTGCTCAAAGTGTTGCGTGAAGGTGAGGATCGCTCGGGCACACTCGAACGCCCGCTTGTGGTGCTCGGCCAAATCAAAGGGGACGTTGAAGTAGGCGTGCACGGCGTCGCCAACGATCTTGTCGATGAGGCCGCCGTGGCTCGCAATGATGTCGCTGATGCCGTCGAAGTAGTCGTCGAGGATGGCGATCAGTTCCTTCGCCCCGGCCCGCTCTGTCATGGCCGTGAAGCCTTCGACGTCTGTGAACACCGCCGTGATGTCACGCACCTCGCCGGACAACTTGAGGCTCGAGGGGTTGTCGACAATGCGTTGGACGACTTCGGGTGCGAGGTGCTGCTCGAAGCGCTGGCGGACGGCTACCGCCCGGGCGCGTGTTTCCGTTGCGGTCAGGATGGCTGAACCGGCGAAGGCAACCGCTGCTGCGATGGCCATCGGTAGCGGGTCGAACAGTGTCTGGCTTAGGCGATAGACCAGCACCGTGAGCAGCACGATGGCCCCGAGGCTCGTCAGCGTTGCGAGAGCACCCTGCGTTGGCCCTAACCTTCGCCCGGCGACGATGGCGGCGATAGCTGCAAGCAGCGAGGCGAGCCACTCAAACCATGCCGATCCTGCGGCGCGTTTGGGCGTGACCTCGGATAGGATCTGGTCAATGGCATCCGCGTGGATTTGTACGCTTGAGACGGCACGGCCGCCTATGCCGCTGCGCCATCCGCCGGCTTCTGGCGCTGAGCTGCCGAGCACCACAACACGACCTGCGATCTCGGTTCGGACGCGATCGGTCCCGAGGGATGCAGCCGAAACCGTCCGCAACGCGTCGCGCAGGGGCGAGCCCTGAACCAGACGCAATGTGCCGTCGACTGGCAATGGCAGGCGCTGTGCCGCAACTTGCAGGGTCCCGGGAACCCCGTCGATGATCAGTGACGACGATTTTTTGAGTACGCGCACAGCCGACACAGACAGGCCGGGCAGGAGCTGACCATCGGCCAGAGCGAACAAGGGTACGCGGCGCGTGGTACCGTCCGCATCGGCATCGAGAACCATCACACCGAGGCCCGCCGCGCTTTTGAGCGTGTCACTGTTTGGCGCAATCCAGCCCTCGCCCTGCCAGAAGCCGTCGACATTAATGCGACCACGGACAATCACCGAAGTATCCGGGATTTGGGTCATAGGCCGGTCTGGATTGAGGGCTGCGCCGAGAATGGTCGGTGTGCGGGACAGG
>JANNXS010000032.1:0-34773 GCA_031409695.1 Hyphomicrobiaceae bacterium | reverse complement strand
CCCAGGTCGGCCGTCATATCAGGCTGTCCATTTCAATTGACACTTTACGGTGACAATTTTTGTTGTCAAGTTGCTTTGACGGTTTTTATGTCAATTCCGCGTTTCGCGAGCATAAGCCCGGTCAAAATCGGTCGCCGGGTTTTGACAAGGCGTGAGGTTTCAAAGCCTGCAGCAGACGTCAGCGCGCGAAGTTCATCGCCGCTGCGCGCACGTCCCCGCCCCATGGCCAGAAGGTAGAGGCCGAAATAGGCATCACCGACAGTTTCGGCACCTGGTAGGCCCCGCATCGGCTCAGCGATGACAAGAGTGCCACCGGGCGGCAGAGCCGTGTGCACAGCTTTAAGCAGGCCCAGAACGGTGTCGTCGTCGTGATCGAGCGCAACACGAACGAGGCTGATGACATCGGCACCAATTGGCAGCGTTGCAGATCTGAAGTCGCCGCCGGTCGCCGTGGAGCGATCGCCGAGACCTGACGACCGAAAGCGGGCGCCGGCCTTTTCGCTGACCGCTGGCAGATCAAACAAGTGTAGCTGCAGACTGGGGCAGCGCGCACCGGCGGCCACCAGAAAGCTCCCGTCGCCGCCGCCAACATCCAGCAAGCGCCGATGCTTGGAAAAGTCATAGGCACTGAGGACATCATCTGAAATGAGCGATTGCGATTGGGCCATCAGCGCCGTGTACGGCGCAATCTCCTGCTCCGGCAGCGCCGAGGCATTCGACTCGGCGGCATAGGGCCAATAGCGCGCGAGCCGCGTTTCCCCAGCCTCACCTTTGAGCAGCGCAATAGGGTCAGCGAGATCGGCATACAGCAAGGCATGATGCTCGATCATGACGAGCGCACCGGGATTGCCACGGAGCGCTGCGCCGAGCATCGCAAGCCCGACACGACCACCGCGCCGGGACGACAGCAGCCCAAGCGATTCGGCTGCATGCACAAGGCGTGATGTGGCGTCGACACTGAGGCCGAGTTTCGGCGCGAGTTCCGCAATCGTCAGCGGCCCCTCGGCGAGAATATCGAACACGTGTAGCTTCACGCAGGCATACAATATCTGGGAATAAACAAAGCCGGCGCAGACATCGAACAAGGCGCGTGCGTTGCGATTGGAGGTACGACGGGTAAGCGGAAACGAGGCTGCCCAACGCTGGAACCACGGGCTCGCCAAAAGCCGATCTCGGGCACCGTAGATCTGATCAACAAAGGATGCAGGCGCGGGGCGGAGTTCGACCGGATTGGCTGCCTTACGCGCGTCGCTGGCCGTACCTCCGCCAGTGCTGACAAGACCAGTGTTAACGCGAGGTGACGCCGTATGAGACGCCCGAGACGACTGCTGCATTGCGTCAACCCCTGCTTCGTCGACCCCTGCACTGGCAGCAGGCACGCGCTCTTCAAGCGCACCAAGTCGTAAAGATAAATTGACATTGACAATTGTCAATTAATTTTTACAACTCGCAGCAGCTATTGTGCTGGAACGGTTCTGAGGTCGCCGGAATGGGCGTTGGCACGGCAATCGTGGTGGGCGGAGGCATCGGCGGGTTAACCGCCGCAGCGCTGCTCGCGGCACGCGGTGTCCAAGTGACGTTGATTGAGCGCGCAGCGCACGTCGGCGGGAAACTCGCCAGCGTAGAGATTGGCGGACAGCGGATCGACACTGGCCCAACGGTGCTGACCAAGCGCGCCATCTTTGAGACCGTGTTTCACGAGGCAGGCTCAGATCTCGCGCAGCACGTGACGCTTAAACCGCTCGATGTTCTCGCCCGCCATGCCTGGGGCGATGGTTCGCAGCTGGATTTATTTGCCGACCAGAACCGCTCGACCGAGGCGATCACAGCCTTCGCCGGTGCCCGCGCAGCCGATGACTATCGGCGGTTTGCCGCGGAGGCGAAGCGCACGTTCGAGACGCTGGATCAGCCGTTCATGCAAGTCGGACGCACGAGCCTGCCCGTCATGCTGGGTCGGATTGCGCAACGCGGCTTGCCAGGCCTCGCGGATATGTGGGCCTTGCAGCCATACGCATCGCTGTGGAGCGAACTTGGCCGCTACTTCGACGACCCGCGACTGCGTCAATTGTTTGCGCGCTACGCCACCTACTGTGGCGGATCGCCATTCCAGGCGCCAGCAACATTGATGCTGGTTGCGCATCTTGAGCAACAGGGTGTGTGGACCATTGAAGGCGGCATGCAGCGTCTCGCAGATGCGCTCGGCAGCCTTGCCGAACGCGCCGGTGTTGAGATCCACGCCGGGCGGACAGTCGAAGAGATCCTCGTCAAACATGGCCGCGCCGCAGGCGTGCGCCTCGCCGATGGGCGCACACTGTTGGCCGATGCTGTTGTCTTCAACGGCGATGTGGCGGCACTCGGCCGCGGTACCCTTGGCGGCGCCGTGCGCGCCGCCGTACCGCTGAGGGCGCAAGGTCCGCGTTCCCTGTCGGCAATCACTGTCTCGCTTGTGGCGGACACACAGGGGTTGCCGCTGGCCCACCACATGGTTTGTTTTGGCGACAACTATCGCGACGAGTTCGATGCTATTTTCAAGCGCAACACGATCACGGATCGGCCAACGGTTTATGTCTGTGCGCCGGACCACGCGACCTCACACGGCCCGCAAAGGCTGTTCTGTCTTGTTAATGCGCCGGCAACTGGGGACGGCCCTGCGCCCTCACCCGAGGAGATCGATCGATGGCAGCTCCAGATTTTCGCCCAGCTCAAGCGTTGCGGATTGACGGTGATGCCGCGCACACCCGCGATGGTCTCGACGCCCTCAGACTTCCACCGTCGCTTCCCGGCGACGGGCGGCGCGCTCTATGGACCCGCACCCCACAGCGTCCTCTCGGCTTTCTCCCGAGCGGGCGCGCGGACACGCCTCAAGGGCTTGTACCTCGCGGGCGGGAGCATTCATCCGGGACCGGGCTTGCCCATGGCGGCGCAATCGGGGCGGCTCGCAGCACACTGCCTGCTTGCGGATTTGGCTTCGAACAAGACGTGGCACCCGGTGGCTATGCCTGGTGGTACGTCGACGGCGTCAGCGACGATCAAGCCAACGCACTGACCATAATAGCGTTCCAAGGCAGCGTGTTCTCGCCCTACTATGGCTGGCACGGCTACAAGAATGCCTTCGACCATTGCGCACTTAACATCGCGCTCTACGGTCGGCGCATGCACAAATGGGCCATGACAGAGCGTGACGCGGGTTCTGTCTCGCGGACACCGACCACGTTCCAGGTGGGCCCAAGCGGGCTCAGGTGGGACGGCCAGACGCTGGTCATCGACATCGAAGAGCGGACACCACCGTTTCCGTGGCCGTTGACCTCGCGCATCAAGGGGCGCGTGCGCGTGCACCCGAAAATGTTTACCGGCCGGGCGTTTGAATTGGATCCGAAGGCGCGGCACGTCTGGTGGCCAATTGCCCCGGTGGCACGCATCGAAGTTGAGCTCGATGAGCCGTCTGTGCGCTGGTCCGGCGAAGGCTACATCGACAGCAATCGCGGCGCCGAGATGCTGGAGGCAGGCTTCAAGCATTGGAGCTGGTCGCGGGCCCCGCTCAAAACCGGCGCGGCGGTTCTGTACGATGTCGACAGTCGCCACGGCGCCATTGACCCTCTCGCGGTGCGCTTTGACCGCGCCGGCGAGGCCGAGCCAATCGAGCTTCCAAAAAGTGTGCGCCTGATGCCGACACGATGGCTGGTGCCCCGCACAACGCGGACGGACAAAGGCACGTCCGCGCGGGTGGTCAAGACATTGGAGGATGCGCCATTTTATGCGCGATCTCTTATCGGCGCGACCGTCGCTGGTGAACGTGTGACAGCAATCCACGAAAGCTTGTCGTTGCGGCGGTTTGCAAACCCAGTGGTCAAGTGGATGCTGCCCTATAAGATGCCCCGCAAGGTGACGAGTTGAGAACAGCCAGTGGCAGCGCCCTATGATTGACCTAAGCCGGGCAGCCGCACGTGTTCGACCGAAACGCGTTCTTATATTGGGTGCGACCGGCACGATCGGCCAGGCGACTGTGCGTGCGCTTGTCAGGCGGGGCCACGACGTCGTCTGCTTTGTGCGACCGCGCCCGGGTCCAGGTCCCGGGTTTTCGGCGAACGGTAAGGCGGACAACCGCACCGATGTTCGCCCAACAACACTTAATGGCGCAACCCTGCATGTCGCCGACGTGACCGACCCCATATCACTTGCGCGCGACGGCTTTCGTGGCGAGCGTTTCGATGTGCTTGTGTCGTGCATGGCCTCGCGCACAGGCGCTCCAAGAGACGCCTGGGCCATCGATCATCAGGCCCATCTCCATGTCCTCTCGGCGGCACGCGCGGCGGGCATTACGCAGATGGTGCTGCTGTCAGCGATCTGTGTGCAGAAACCGCTGCTGGCTTTTCAGCACGCCAAGCTGGCGTTCGAGACGGCACTGATCGGCTCCGGCCTGACCTATTCGATCGTCAGACCGACCGCTTTCTTCAAATCGCTCTCGGGCCAAGTGGAGCGGGTGCGCCAGGGCAAGCCGTTCCTGGTCTTCGGCGATGGCACGCTGACGGCGTGCAAACCGATTAGTGACGATGATCTGGGCCAATACCTGACGGACTGCATCGACGACGTGCACCGGCAGAATCGCATCCTGCCCATTGGCGGGCCCGGAGACGCGATCACGCCGCGGCAACAGGGGGAACACCTGTTCCAACTCTTCGGACGAACGCCGCGGTTCAAACAGGTGCCCGTGCGCTTGCTTGACGCCATTGTGTTCACCTTGGGGGCGTTTGGCCGGGTCAGTTCGTCCGCCGCCGCGAAAGCCGATCTGGCACGCATCGGGCGCTACTATGCGACCGAATCGATGCTCCTGCTGGACCCAGCGACCGGTCGCTATGATGCGGCCGCCACGCCCTCCACGGGCACCGAGACGCTGTTCGATTTTTACGCGCGCCTCGTCGCCGGTACAGTGACGATCGACCGAGGCGATCACGCCGTGTTTTGAGGTCGCGTGTCCTGAACTCGGCAGTCTCATGGTTCGTCGTGTTCGGCGCGCAATTTTTTAGGCCGGGCGCGCCGCTCCCGGCGCAGCTTCATGTCATACCAGATCAGTCCGCCGAGAACGACGCCGAACGGAACCAACAGGTCGAGCAGCACAAACCAGTTTACGGGGTCGCTGGGGGACGCTGGGTCCATGGCGAGATGATCTCCAGGAGCTTGGCTGCAACGTCAGCCGGCGCCTCCTCGTGAGCGAGATGGCCAAGATTTTTGAGGTAAACCACCCGCGCGTTAGGGAGCTTCTCGGCCACCTGCCGCCCTTGATCCGGCGGGACAGCAAGGTCGCCGCCGGCAACGATCAGCGCAACCGGCGTGGTCAGGTTCGGGAACGCGCGGACAAGCGGGACCAGGTCCCAGTTGGCCATCATCTGTAGCGCGGATTGGACGTGACGAGGCGTGGCGAACAAGCGACGATAAAAGGCAAACCCAGCCTCGTCGAGTGTTGAGCCTGTGCCGGTGATCGTCGTCTCGACCCGGCGCGGATTGGCCTGTCCGGCGAGAATGTTGGCGACCAGCGGATTGAAGGTCAGCAGTTGGGCCATAGGCCGAAACACAAGACCCGCGACCCCGCCGAAGGGCAGCAAGGCAGCATTGAGGCCAACGACGCCGTTTGGCTTCATATGACCATCACGGATCATCGCAAGCGCAATCGCCGCGCCAGCCGAGTGGCCAATCGCGACGGCGGGCGCAAGACCGAGTTTCTCAAGCAGTGCGCCGGTCGCCTGCGCCATGGCGGGAAGCGTCAGGCCATTGGACTTCGGCTGGCTGGTGAAGGCGTGGCCGGGCAAGTCCGGTATGACCAACGTGAAGTGTGCGCTCAGCACCGGGGCGAGGTCACGCCACGAATGGGTTGAAGCTCCCGTACCGTGCAACAGCAGGACCACGGGGCCCTTCCCCATGACCTGAACATGCCACGATAACTGGCCCGCCTCGACGTGCCGGCTCCAGGCGGCATTGGGCCACTCCGCGCCCTCGCGCCCCCACTCCAGTGGCCCAGCCGTAAGGGACCCAGCCTTGAGCGCACCGCTGCTCACGCGCGCGCTCCGCGTGCTGGAGCCGTAGACGCCGAGGCGGCTCGGACCGCTGACGACAGCGTCCGCGCGTCTGCATAGGGCAATGCCATGTAGGCCGCGCCCAGAGCCTTGGCCAGACGACCGGAGGCTGGGTCGGGACGCGCCGATGTGTCGATAACAAGCGTCCCGACGCCTTTGGCGCGTAGCGATCTAGCCGCGGCCTGGGCATCAGCTTCAGCGTTAGCACGTCCGGGGCGACCGTTGCGGTCAACATTGGCGCGACCGTCGGTGAGGACGACGATCTCGGCGCGATTGCCGCGGCGGCGAACGTCAGCAACGACGGCCTCGGCATTGACGAGCGCCGACGCGAGCGGTGTGCCGCCGCCACCCGGCAATGCCGCCAACGCGCGTTTCGCTCGGGCAAGCGCGCGCGTTGGGGGCAGTAAGAGTTCGGCCGCCTTGCCACGGAATGCGATCAAAGCCACGTGGTCGCGGCGGACATAGCAATCGGCCAGGAGCAACTCGACCGCACCCTTCACCTCCGCCAGCCGGTGCATGGCCGACGAGCCAGAGGCATCAACGAGGAAAATGGTCGTCACGCCGGTCGGCCGCACGAGCCGCTTGACGCGAAAATCGCTACGCTGCAGCACCACCGGTGCGTCTGGCTTTCGCTGGCGGAGTGCCTGCCAAGGGGCGGCGGTGCGCAGGGTTGCGACGATATCGAGGCGGTCGCCGCGGGTCGGATCGCCAAGCCGGACACCAGCCGGGCGACCATGACGGGCGCGCGTCTCGTTGCCGCCAGAGCGCGCAGTAGAACTCGCGGCAACGCGGGTGCGGGCGTCGCCAGCAAGCCGCGCGAGCACGTCGGGCGGCAAGCGGGCAAGCGCTGCTGCGAGAACAATATCGTCAAGCGCTTGCTGTGTGCTTGGGTCGGGCGGCGGTTGATCCAGGTTTGGTTCTGGCGCATCCGGCGGCGGTTGTTCTTGCGGCGGCGGCGCCTCCGCCTGCTGCGGGATCTGGCGGGCGCGGGGCAGCAGGACCAGCCGGATGGCGAGCGCGAGGTGATCAGGTGTTGCGGTATCGACGCCGTCAAGGGCCGCCGCCGCGCGGGTGACGGCATGGCACAATGCCATGGCGCGCACGGAGCGCACATCGAGCGCCAACGACACGGCTGCGATCGCGTCACAGGTGGCATCATCAAGCTTGGTTGCCGCAAAGGCCTGCCGGGCGGCCTCTGTGCGCTCGCGCAGTTCGTCCAGGTCCACCTCGTCGAACGGCGGTCCCGGCTCCAGCTCAACATGGATAGCAAGTCGATCGCCAAGCGCCTCAGGCAAGGCTTCGTCGTCAATACCCTCGTCAAGTGCGATCAGGCCGAAACAGGCGGGAACGCCGTCCAAGATCTCGCCGGTATCCATGACGTGGCTGATACGTGCAGCCGTTGCAGTTGGCAGGCGCTCGGCCATGGGAATTAAAACGTAGCCCCCCTTCGCACGCGCAAGAATGCCCGGCTCAAGAACCGGCCGACCCTCGGCGAGAGTTGCAACGAGATCAAGCCCGCCGAGGAGCCGATCCTCCGTCGTTTGTGAGGGCAACCGGTGCCAACGGTGCACCGACTCGCGGCCGGCCGCTCCCAGGACAGTCGGCAGCAGTGCCGCGAGAATGTCGAGATAGGCATCTCGGTGATGACCTGCACGCGCGCGCAGTCGAAGACCGCGCAACGCTTGCGGCGCGACGGCGAGCAAGCAGGCCGCCGAGATGGCATCCCGGCGCGCCTCAGCCGTCAATTGCTGTGCGACGGCCTCCGTCATGCCCCGAGTACCTCAGAGCCTGGCAGCTCAGGGCCGAGCACCTCAGACACGGCGCGTTCCACCCGCACGGTTGCCGCCACATCATCGAGGGGATCACGGCGCAGTCGGTGGCCAAGGGCGCTCGGCGCGAGTTGGCGAATGTGCGCCAGTGTCACGGTGGCCTCGCCTGAGATGGCGGCCAGCGCACGGGCGGCCCGCAACATGGTCAGCTCACCGCGCACCCCGTCCGTGCCGAGATGTGCACACAGTTCAGCCGTCTTAAGATAAATCTCGTCGGGCACGTCGACTTCGGCAAGCGTGTTGCGCGCATCAGTCAAGCGTTGACGCAGGTCGGTTTCGGCTTGGGCGTAGCGTGCGGCAAACGCCTTTGGGTCAGTGTCGAACGCGTCGCGGCGGCGCATGATTTCTACGCGCGAGGCAACATCGCCCGGCGTCTTAACATCGACGGCCAAGCCGAACCGGTCGAGCAATTGCGGGCGCAGATCACCCTCTTCCGGATTGCCGCTGCCGACCAGAACGAAACGCGCGGGATGGCGCACGCTGAGACCTTCACGCTCGACCACGTTTTCACCCGATGCGGCCACATCGAGCAGCAGATCGACGATGTGGTCCTCCAGCAGGTTGACCTCGTCGACGTACAAAAATCCGCGATGCGCGCGCGCCAGCAGGCCTGGTTCAAACGCTTTCTCGCCGCGGGTCAGCGCACGCTCAAGGTCGAGTGCGCCAACGACCCGATCTTCGGTGACACCGAGCGGCAGGTCCACCACCGGTACCGGCACATCCACCGTCTCAGCTGTGGCTTTGTCACAGGCCTGTGCGCACACCGACGCGCAGGCGCCGTTTGAAGTCGAGGGATCGCAGGCATAGGGGCAATCAGCCACAACGGTCATACTCGGCAAAGCGGCGGCGAGCGCACGCACGGACGTGGATTTGCCAGTGCCGCGATCGCCAAGAATGAGCACGCCGCCAATGCGCGGATCGACGGCTGCCACGAGCAGCGCGGATTTCAAGGCCTCCTGGCCAACAATGGCCGTGAACGGATAGGGCGCGGCTTTGCTAACCCGCGGCGCAGCCACACGTGGGAGGGGTGATGGGGTCTGGCTTGGGTCATCCATGACGGTCACCTTGAGAGGCTGAAAGTCGCAGGCTGAGGTCGACAACGTGTGCCACGAGCGAGAGCGCCAGCCAGAGCGAGAGTTCAAACACAGACGCACCGTGAGCCAGGGCTCGGAGCGCAAGAATAAGTGCGGCACCTGCCGCAAGCGTCGCATAGACACTGCGCCGCGAGACATGGGGCCACAGCCGCGGCAGTAGCACTGCGAGTGCGACGGCCTCGGCCGCGACGAGAACCAACACCAGATCGATAAAGCCTTGGGTGGTCATCGCGCTCGCTCTCACAAACCGTTCAACCGGACGATCGATAGATTGAGCATACTCGCGACACTGACCCAGGCAAGATAGGGCGCCATCATCAAGCTTGCGCCGCGATGCACAGGCCAAAGTACAATCATCAGCGCCAACACCGACGCCCAAAGAAAGGGTACCTCATAGAGTGCGAGCCGTGGGCTACCAAGGCCAAAAAATAGCGCCGACCACAGCAGGTTCAGGCCAGCGTTGGCCATGAACAGGGTCAAAATCACGCGCCGTTGACGGGCATCGCCCGCGCGCCACGCCAGGGCTGCCGCAATCGCACAAAGGCTGAAGATGACGAGCCATATGGGGCCAAAGGCCCAATCCGGCGGCTTCCAAGCTGGCATCTTCAATGCCCGGTACCAGGGGCCAATGTCGGTCACCGCACCGCCCAGTATGACGACGACCAGCGCTGCCGCCGCAGCCACAGAGAGAGGCTTTGCCAAAGACATCTGCTGGCTCATCGCGCGGACGCCAATCCGACCCAGTGCGCCAGATCCTTGAAGAAGATGCGCACGTGCGCCATTGGATCCGAGCGCACGAGTTCTTTCGTTGTGTAGGCCTGCCACGTCAGGCGCTGAATGTCCGGATCCCGACACAGGGTGACAAAGCGTTCACGCCGCTTGTCGTTCTTGTACCAGACACTCTGCATCCAGCCGAGAACCCAGAACACGCGGCCATGCTGGCGCATGAAAGCTTTGCGCGCGCCCTTGAGGGCCGCCGGGTTGCCCGCAGCCAGCGCCGTATGCACGGCCGTTGCGCCAAGTTCGCCGCTAAACATGGCGTAGTAAATGCCTTCGCCCGAGGCCGGCGCCACAACACCGGCGGCGTCCCCGATCAATAGAACGTTGCGGCCGTTGTCCCAGCGCTTGCGCGGATAAAGCGGGATAGGCGCGCCTTCACGGCGGATCGTTTCGACATCGGCGAGACCGGCTTTCTGGCGCAGCTCGCCGACAGCATCACGGAGCGAAAAGCCCTTGTTTGCGCTCCCAACGCCAATGCTCGCCGTGTCGCCATGGGGGAACACCCAGGCGTAAAAATCCGGCGACAATCGACCCTGGTAGTACACGTCACAGCGATTGGCATCGTAGGCGGCTTTGACGGACGCCGCAGGCGCCCGCACGATCTCGTGGTAGGCAAACACGAACGGTGGATGGGGTGATTTTGGCAGCGCCACGCGGGCAACGGCTGAATTGGCGCCATCTGCGCCAATGACCATGCGGGCCAGAAGGGTTTGCGGTTTGCCGTCCGCGTCGCGGTAGGTCACCTCGACGAAGCCGTCGGGAGTTTGTTTGAGTTCCATGAAAGTGCCGGTGCGGCGTTCGGCGCCTGTCAAAACGGCGCGGGCGCGCAGCCACTCGTCAAAAGTTTCGCGATCGACCATGGCGACATACGTGTCATCGATGGGCATATCGACTTCGGCGTCCGTTGGCGAGATCATGCGCGCCGACGAGATACGGGCGGCAATCATGTGATCCGGGATGGCGAAATCCTTGACCAACCGCGGCGGGATGGCGCCGCCGCAAGGTTTGATGCGCCCCCCCCGGTCCAGAAGGACTACTCGACGCCCGAGCCTTGCGAGGTTGGTCGCGGCCGTGGCACCTGCAGGCCCGCCGCCAACGACGAGGACGTCATAGGTGCCATGAGCAAGGCCAGCGTTAGAGGGGCCCGCTTTTGTCCCCGCATCGATACCAGCATCGGGATCGTTGATCGTCGCATTCGAGGGATGCGTGTTCATGTGCTTCTCTCCGAAGATGGGGTTGGCCACAGATTGCCGCCGATATCGGACGTGCGGGGGCCGGTGTCGCTAACCTCGAATCGTGCGGCAGTGCCGATGCGGGCGGCGAGGCCTCCCGCAAACACGAACATGGCAGCTTCAAGCAGAAAAACAGTGATGTAGGCGTTGGTGGGCGAGGCCGCGAAGAGGCGGAACAGGTCGACCGAAGCCGCGCCGACCAACCCTCCAACGCCGAAGGCGATGGCCTGGGCGCCACCCCACAGGCCCATCCGAACGCCCTCACGTCCATGGTGCCCCGTGTTGGCGAGCAGCATCATCGAGCCGATGGCGGCAATCGCAAATGCACCATTTGCCGCACCCAGGAAGAACACCAGCGCCGTGAAGGGAACAGCGAGTTTGATCACACCCGACATCGCAATCAGCGCGAGTGCGACAGCCGACGCAGCGCAACCAAGCATCGTCCAGGTTTTGAGCGACAACCGCCACGCGGTCGGCAACAGGCTACCGGAGATCGCAACCAGGATCATGCCGACCAGCACACCGCCGTGCTGCACGCCGGAGAGCTTCGTCGATTGGCCGGGTGTGTAACGGAACACCTCACCCGCAAACGGCTCCAAGATCAAATCCTGCGCACTGTAAGCGAGCATCGAAATGAAAACAAAGATCGTGAAGTGACGCGCATCGGGCTCACGCCAAACCTGGGCCAGGGCATCAAAGAACGGCAGTTTTTTCTGCGGCGCTTCGGTCGGGATAGACGCGGACGCGCCGTCCTCAATGCCCCAGATCGCAACGGTTGCGAGCAAAAACGCAATCACCGACACGATGGCGGCGATGACAACGAGGCGCTTCAAAGAGAACGGGTCGAGGTAGTGGCCGACGGTTCCAGCCGTGATCACAAAACCAGCGATCATCATGATCCACACGATGGTGGCCGCCGCCGCGCGACGCTCAGGCGCAGCGCGCTTGGCCAGTAACACCAGCAGATTTGTGCCGGCCGCACCGACGCCGAGGCCAATCAGCACGAAGGCAATCGTGGCCAACATCAATCCAGCCGTAACACTCGACGCGATCAGTGCCGTGCCTAGTGCCGCGAGTGCGCCGCCGACAGACAGTACTGCCATTCCGCCGATGATCCAGGGAGTGTTGCGCCCGCCGCCGTCCGACCCATACCCCCAGCGCGGCCGCAAAACCTGCAGGGCGAAATGCAGCCCAACGAGCAGACCGGGAACAATGGCCGGCAAGGCAAGCTCAACGACCATGACGCGGTTCAGAGTGGAAGTGGTCAAAACAACAATGCTACCCAGCGCCGTTTGAACAAGACCGAGCCGGACGATACTGGGCCAGGTCAGGTAGGCCGTGTTGAGATTAGTGGGGCGTAGATCAGAGGAACTGAGAGAGGCGGGGGGCAGATCGGGGGCGCTAAAATCTGTTTGGGACACTGTTAGAGTCCTCCAGGCATGGCAGACAAAGCGTGCGCTGCGACCAGCATGCCCAGCACGTACAAGCTGGTCCCGGTCGCGTTGTACCAAGGCGCGTTGGCGCGCGGATCCGCGATCAGAGTCCGCATCATGAAAAGTTGTAAGGCGAGGCCAGCCGCGATCACAGCCGCGTGCCAAGGCGAGCCCCACAGTGCCAGCAGGGTAATGACAATCGCTTGTGGCACGGCCATCACGGCGCAAGCCAGACGAGCGGCCTTGTCCACGCCGAGCACCACAGGCAGCGACGCCACGCCCATGCGTTTATCGCCTTCGACGGCCTTGAAATCGTTAAGGGTCATGATGCCGTGCGCCCCGACGCTGTAGAGGAGCAGGACACAGAGAATTGCAGCACTTGGCGGCTGGCCAAGCATGACGGCTGCGCCGGTGAACCAAGGCAAGCCCTCATAGCAGAGCGCGACGGCCCCGGGCCCAACCCAACCACTGAGCTTGAGACGCAGCGGGGGCGCGCTGTAGAGCCAAGCCAACATGAGGCCGACGATCACAGCGCCCAGGGTCGCCGGGCCAAGCCAGGCACCAACAAGCAACGAAAGAACCATGCCGATGAGACCGATATAGAGCCCCCAGGCGCCAGGAATTCGACCTGAGGGTATTGGCCGCTTCGGCTCATTGATGGCATCCACGTCACGGTCGAACCAATCATTCCAAGCTTGGCTTGTCCCGCACACGAGGGGTCCTGCGATGGCAAGTCCAAGCGCCGCCTCCAGCCAACGGCCCGAGAGCGGCATACCCGCCGAGACAATCCCGCACATGTAGGCCCACATGGGCGCAAACCATGTGATCGGCTTCAACAGCTCCAGCACATCCCGGAGCGCGGGACGCGAGGTCTCTGTCATGACTGGTTGCTGGATCGACATGTCTAGCCCCGACTGCTGAACCTAAATTAGTTTGACACTCAAAAGTGTCAAGTAAAATTTACACATCGAACAACGTGAATGTCATTGGCAGCCAAAGAACCGCGCCGGACGTCCACCCGATGACACACAACCACGCGGAGGGGCCACGCGGAGGAGTTGTCATCTGATCGCAAACGTGGATTTATTGTCTTACGCTGTTGCGATAGGCGCGACGCGCAGGTCCGCGTAGGACCGAGCAGGATGAGGCGTGACATGTCAGCATCTTCGGCCCCCAACTGGCTTCTGATCATCGGACTGGTTTACGTAGCCTACGCTTTCGGTCTGCTGGCCTTAGCGGCGCTGCAGCGAGGCGTCCGAGGCGATGCACAGTCCTTGGTGGCAGCGGAGACCAGGCAGAGGGCTTGTTTTGCGTTTGCGGGCGTCACCGGCTTGCTCGGTGCGGCGATGCAGGCTCTGGGACAAACCGTTCAGATGGATGAAGGTATAGTCGGCGTCGTGATGTTGCTGGGGTTGGTTGTGCTGCTGTTGATCTTCATCGCTTTCAGCGAACGTTTGGCCGAGGCGAGCCGCACGACCATCGCTAAGCGGCGCGCTGAAACTTTGTCTGTGGTTCCGGCGGCATATGGGCAGGCAGCTGAGTAAATATTTATCTGCCCGCCAGTGATCGGCCACTATCGCGGCGCGTATTGGTGTCAAACGGACCACAAGGGAGGACAATGATGGTCAGCATGTCGAAATACGTCATCGCGAGCGGCCTTGCACTGGCAGGGCTAGCAACACTCGCGCTGGCGCCGAGCAGCCACGCCCAAGATGCGGCAAACGGTGAGACGGTGTTCAAGAAGTGCCGCGCCTGCCACCAAGTCGGTGCGACCGCCAAGAACGGCGTCGGCCCGGCCCAGAATGGCGTCGTTGGCCGCAAAGCCGGCACTGTTGAAGGCTTTGCTTACTCTGATCTTAATAAGGCTGCTGGGGAAGCTGGGCTTGTTTGGGACGAAGCCAACATCGTCGAGTATCTCGTCGACCCGAACGGCTTTCTCAAGAAGTTCCTGATCGACAAGGGCCAAGCCGCTAAGGCCGAAGGCGTCACCAAGATGACGTACAAGTTGGCGGACGAGGCCGACCGTAAGGACGTCGTCGCCTACCTCAAGACCCAGAAGTAACCTCGACGTCGCCTGACGTGCGGGGGGAGGGCGGCAGTTCGACTGCCGCCCTTTTTTATTCCGCGGCCATCCGCTCACTTACGTCGAACGACATCGGGCAGGCGCGCCACAAGGTCGACAGCGCGGCCACGAGCGCGTCCATCTGCGCATCGGTATGGTTTGGGGTTGGTGTGAGGCGGATGCGCTCGGTTCCACGCGGCACTGTCGGATAGTTGATCGGCTGCGCGTAGACGCCGAATTCGGTCAACAAACGGTCAGTCATCCGTTTGCAATGCACGGGATCTCCGATCAGCACCGGTACGATGTGGCTCGGGTTGTCAACGATCGGCACACCAGCCGCCTGCAAGCGCTTCTTAAGCGCCTGTGCGCGCTCCTGATGACGCTCTCTTTCAACCGAACTCGTTTTGAGATGCCGGATGCTCGCCGCCGCACCCGCTGCAATCGCCGGCGCAATCGAGGTTGTAAAGATAAATCCTGGGGCGTAGGAACGAATGGCATCGCAGCAGGCTTTGCTGGCCGCGATATAGCCGCCCATGACGCCAAAGCCTTTGGCGAGCGTGCCGTTGATCACGTCGATTCGATGCATTTGCCCTTCACGCTCGGCGATGCCGGCGCCGCGCGGACCATACATGCCGACAGCATGGACTTCATCGATGTAGGTCAGCGCGCCGTATTTTTCAGCGAGGTCGCAGATGCGCTCAACCGGCGAGATTGTGCCATCCATGGAGTAGATAGACTCAAAGACGATCATCTTCGGTGCGTTGGCTGGGGCCTCTTTGAGCAGACGCTCGAGATCGTCGGTGTCGTTATGGCGCCAGATGCGTTTTTCGCCACGTCCATTGCGAATGCCGGCAATCATAGAGGCGTGGTTTTTCTCGTCGGAGAAAATGATTACGCCAGGCAAAAGGCCCTGCAGGGTTGAGAGCGTGGCATCGTTGGCAACGAACGCCGAGGTAAAGAGCAGTGCTGACTCTTTCTGGTGCAGGTCGCGGATCTCGTCCTCAAGCGCCACGTGATAGTGCGTGGTGCCTGATATGTTGCGGGTGCCGCCCGAACCAGCGCCAGCCGTATCGATGGCCTCATGCATCGCCGCCAGAACGGTCGGGTGCTGCCCCATGCCGAGGTAATCGTTCGAGCACCACACGGTGATAGGGCGCTGATTGGCCGAAAGACCGTAAGCATCTGCGGTCGGGAAATGTCCGCGCCGACGGACGATGTCGGCAAACACGCGATAGCGGCCCTCTTCGTGCAACTGCTCGATGTGCCGCTCGAACTCCTGATCGTAGGTCGCCATATTGGGCCTCCACTCTATCCAGACGCCGGCCTGTCTCACGCAGGCTTATGTCTTGTTGGTCTTCTATATCTCGCCCAATAGTGTCGTCAAATTTTCTGGACGTCAAGTTATGTTGACACTTTCGGCCGCAAAAAATGCAGGCTTTTGACAGTCTGCGTCACTTTAACACGATTGGGTGCGGGTCGGCGCTGTCCGGCTACTTAGAACGCGGCCCAGTCTCAAGGGCCGGTCTGCTGAACGTGCTCGTCTCGGTCTGCGCGGTGGTTGTCGGCTGGACCGCGCGCGAGCGCAGGCTCCAATTCCAAAGGGCCATCGGGGACAGTGGCAGGACGAGCAACCAATGCTCGAGCACCGCGAGCGCCGACAGCACAGCGAGTAGGGTCATGCCAACAGACATATATGAACCGGCTGGAGCTTGATAGGACAAGGCCGCAAACACCAGGGTTGCCGCGGTCGAAAGGCTAACGGAAACCGGAAACAGCAGGTTCATGGGGCGCTTGCGCATGTACGTCGCAAGGTATGCAAGATGCGGCGGCAAGAACTCTTCGGACAGGTTCGGCACACCAAAGTACATATTCAGCTTGCCGGAGACGTGCATCGCCCAAAGCACCAGGTAGGTCCACAAAGCCAACTGGTTTGGGGCGTCGGCGACCAAGGCCAGCAAGATTAAAGCACCCGCGACACTCAGGATTTCATTGTAGAGCACCGTCTCAACGGCGGCGCGGAAGCGCGCAAAACCGTGGAGTTCGGTCTCCATAGGCGTGCGACGCGGGCCGGTGATTGCACCAAAATAAAACGCAGCCGTCGGCACTGACCAGACCGTCAAACCCGCGACAAACGTCACATAGGCGCCCTGGCTCGAAACGTCGTTGCGCCAGAGACCAGTCATAAACAGAGCTGTCACACCTGCCACAGTGATCGCTGCCATGCTCCACTTAAAGGTGCGGCTCGGCAATCCATCGAGATACAAGATTGCGCCCGTACTCGCCCACCAGAGCAGAATGGCCGCCAGCACCGGCACACCAATTTCGAGCATTGCGGCGGCCTCCGGGCTGGTGTGCTTCTATTTAGGGAGCATAGTCTGGGGGCAGGATTTGGCGGCATAGTCTGGCGGCATAGTCTGGTTCACGGGGCGTAGTGGGCGCACGGCCCCCAAACGTAGGTCGCGCCGACGGCGATTAGTATCGCACCGCTCCGGTCGAAGACGCCGATGCGACCAAAATCGCGGCCGACGTTACCAAGCAGGTTGCATGCGCGTGCGCGCCGGCAATTCGTGAGACTTGGGACGCAGCAGATAGAGGCGCGCAAACGTCACCGCGACGCCGGCACCGGCAACCGCTGCCTGCAGTCGACCGACGATGCCGCCGCGCGCGCGACCTGCCGATATGCGATCATTGAGGACCAGCAGCCGGTCCAACCCTGCCTTGAACTTTGGGTTGTCCAGGTCGAGCGTGATCGGGAACACCTGCTTTGAAATTTCCGATGTCAGGTGGAACACCTTGAAGCCATACTCAGCAGGATCGATTTCGAGCGCTTTGTGGAAGGCTGGCCGCGCATGGTCGCGCACGTACATGGTGGCAAACACGGCGAGCAGGAAAAAGCGCACCCACAACCTGTTCATACCCGTCAAGACCTGCGGGTTGGCGCGCATCAGAAGCGCGAAAGCTTCACCATGGCGGAACTCGTCGTTGCACCACTTTTCAAACCATTTGAAGATCGGGTGGAAACGTAGGTGCGGATTACGCTCAAAATGCCGGAACAGCGTGATGTAACGCGCGTAGCCGATTTTTTCCGACAGATACGTTGCGTAGTAGATGAACTTCGGCCTGAAATAGGTGTATTTCTTGGACTTCGTGAGATACCCAAGATCAACGCCTATGCCGAATTCCTTCAGCGCATCGTTGATGAACCCGGCGTGGCGCGCCTCATCGCGGCTCATGTACTTAAAGAGCTCGACGATGTCAGGGTTTTTGCCACGCTTGCGCATCTCAGCGTACAAAATGCACCCCGAAAACTCAGCCGTCAGTGAGGAGACAAGAAAGTCTACGAATTCGCGACGCAGGTCCGGCGGCAGGCTTTGGAGGTCGATTTTGTCCCATTCGGCGGTCCGCTTGAAGTGCTGCTTGTTCGGATCGGCCCGCATTTCGGCGATCAGTTCGTCCCATTCGGCACGCACCGACGACACGTCGAGGCGATCCATTTCTTCAAAGTTGGTTGTGTAGAACCGGGGGGTAAGAACGGTGTCCTCGGTCGCGCTCCGCGTCGCGTTGTTCGGTGCGATGGACAGGCGTTCGATCGTCATAGCTTACTCCCAGAAGAGAACGAGAATTCACACAATTCCATGAACTCAAGGTCACCTGTCAAGCGCGTCCAAGTGCGCTCGATAGCGCCCGCCCGCACCACCGTCGCCTCACGGCGCAGCTCTCGGGATTCCCCGTAGGGTACAACGACGGGTTCGCCATGAACGATCACTTCATCGCCCGGCTGAATTTTAAGGTCGCCATCCAGCTCCACGTGCGCATGTAGCGCCTCCCACGTGTTCTGCACTTTAATCGTACAGCCAACCACCTCACGATGGCGGCTGAACAGGCGTCCAATCATAGCTCTAACTCCGGTCAATTGACTGGCAGATTATTGGCTTGCGTCCATCAAAGCCGCGAATGAACCGACGTTGGTCCGGCCGAACGCCTCAAGGCGCACTTCAGTACCAATCACCGGATCTTTCAACATCATCGTTCCATTCTCAAAACGCAAGAGTTGGAATGGCAGTGTATTGGCAACGTCAAAGCGCATCCGATCCCGGCCAAGGGACTTGGCCAACGTGGCGACAAAACCTTCGCTGGACGAGGGCAGGTCAACCTTGTGGTGCTGGCCGTCGGGGCGCGTCACGTGAACGGTAAGCGTGCCATCGGGGCGCGGTTCAAACACGATCGCGCGGGAATCAACAAGCCGCTGGGTGCCAAGCGACCCGTCGCGCCACTCGCCAACAACGATCCACACGGCGAGCAACACCGACGCCGCGATAATCATAAAAGGCGCAAACCGCGAAAGCGGGCCGCTCCAATCTCGTTTTGGCCCCGCAAAAGCGAAAACACGGGTGCTGACCCAGCTGCTCATAGAGCCCCCAGAGGTTGAGCTGATTTGCCAGCAACCGGCTTACGCACGGTTGACACGACGGTTTGTGACAAAGCCGCTGGCACTGTCGCGACCACTGCGGGCGCAGGTGCCAATGCTGCTGCGGACTTCGCAAGCGCCTCTGCCAGCACAGATGCCACGTGCGCGCCGTCGGTGATGGCGCGCAAGCTCGGCTCTGGTCGGATCACAGCCCACGGCCGGGCGTGGGGCCAAAGCGCGATGATACTTGAGCGGGCCGCGGGCAGAAGCTTAAGGGCGATGGACGTCGAACCTAAAATACCCTCGGCCACCGCCGCTCCGTCGACTTTCGAGAACGGGATGTTGATCGCCATGGGCATGGCGACGCCATGCCGGATGACCAAACGGTGCGACGTGATCGTGTAGATCGTACCACGCGCCATCAGCCAACCTGAAAGCGCAAGCAAGCCAACCGCAATCAGTCCCCCGAGCAGCGTCCCGCCGGCAACGACAAACACTGCCCCGACAAGGGCGCCATCATGGATGCTGGATGCCGTCCGCCAGATGACCAGAATAGCCACCAGCACCAGAGCTAGGCGCAGCCGCATGACCTCGATCGCAAAGGCAATCGGCTCCGGCGAACCCTGCCACAACAGGGTCTCGCCGACTGGCAGATGATCCGGCAAACCCGGGATCGGCTCAAAGGCAAAGTCAGCGTGCAGACGCTCACTCATAGCAGCGGCTCCTGACGGCTTGGCGTGGCGTAGAGGTATCCACCGCCAAAGTAGGCCATGATAAGCTCTTCCTCGAGCAGCGTGATACGATCAGCGGATTTAATCCGCGGGACATTTACGAACTGCGCGCCAAGGATGGCGTCAACGGCGATGGTTGAAGAAGACGCGTTGATATCTGCCATGTTGATGGGCACCATCACGTGCAGCGCCGTTCCTCCAGCCTTCGCCAGAGCCACTTCGAGATAGCGGACCACCGTTTCCGAAAGATCGACCCAGATATCCGTGACTGTCCCAGCGATCACACCATCATCACCGACAACAGTCATGCCGCGCAAATCTGCATCGCCTGGCGCAATTACAAAGTGCTTTGCAAGGCGCATGGGCACCAGACGGTTGTGGCCCTCATAGGTCACGTCCGGTACATCCCGCCGCGACGCGTAGGCACCCGGGCCGATGCCGAGATAGGCCGCATTGGAGGCTGGCGCGATCGGAAAGTTCCCGTTTGAGTGCGACTGTACCACCGACAGCACGGGTTTGGCCGCGTCACGATCGTGGGGGGCTGGCAACGATGTGCCGTCCGCAAGATTGTAGGATTTCACGGCGGGCATACCAAACAGCCCGTTGCTGACAGGCTCGTGCGCGGCGTTGACGAGGGGATAGCCCTCGCGTTTTCCCTCACGGTGAAGATAGGCAATCAGCGCCACGAAAAACACCCAGAACAACGTGAACAGAAGTGACGCAACGTCTATCTGTTCAGTGATTGCACCTCGACCCATGTGCGTCTCCTCAGGTTTGATTGATAAGCGGTTTCTTTAGTCAGGCGTGTGTGTTCAGTGTTGTGTGTTCAGGCCCGAGAGGCCACGTTTGATCAGTCGGAGATCGCAATCGTGCATCCGCGCCAACCAAAGGGCCAACGGCAATGAGCGTTGCGAACAGCAGGATGATTTCGATCAGATACACAGAACTATATCCCGTGGCTGGACCGACCAGCGCCTCACCAAGGCGCTGACTTTCAGCCAGCCAGGAAACACCATCGCGCAAGGCACCACCCGCGGCGATCGCGACACCGGCCGTCGTCGCCTGCACAGCACCCCAGACACCGAGCGCAAAGCCAGTGCTGTTGTCCCCCACGTGCTCAGCGGCGTCCTGCATGGCAGCCGTCAGAGTTGCGTGGGCAAAGAGGCCACCCCCAAGACCGATGAGGCCGGTGCCGATGGCGAAAAAAGCTGGCATCTGAAAGGGTGCCGAGAGCACCACAGCTGAAAAAGCGAACAATCCGACGACCGTGCCGGCGCCAGCTACGCGGTAGGGGTCGCTGCCTTGACCGAGCCAGCGTGCAGCCATACCGAGCCCGGCAATGCCGCCACAGGCAAACACCGCCGTTAACGCCGTCGTCCAAGCGACGGAAAGCTTCAGCACCTCGCCAGCGTAGGGTTCCAGCAGCACATCCTGCATTGTGAAGGCCGCAGTGCCGAGCGAGAGTGCCCACAGGCGCCGCATCGATAGCGGCTGAGCCCGGAAGGCGCGCCACATGGCATCCATTTGGCGCCGCTCACGATCAGGTGCCGTAAGGTGCGGCTGACGCGGTTCCTGCTTCCACAGCGCAATCGTGTTCAGCGTCACCGTCACGACCGCCGCGCCCTGGATCACCTGTATCAAGCGGACATGGGAATAGTTGGCGAGCAGCACACCAAACACGACGGCCGAGACAACCATGCCGATCAGCAGCATGATGAACAGGAGTGCCACCACTTTGGGGCGCACCTCGGCAGGCGCGAGATCGCAGGCCAACGCCAGACCTGCCGTCTGAATCATATGCAGACCAGCACCGACCAGCAGAAATGCAAGACCCGCGGCAACCGGCCCGACCCAGGCAGGCCCAGTCGTGTCGCCCGACATCAGGATCAGCGCCAGCGGCATGATGGCGAGGCCGCCATATTGCAGCATGGTGCCAAACCACAGGAATGGCACGCGCCGCCAGCCAAGAAACGACACGTATGTGTCGGATCGAAACCCGATCAACGCCCGCAGAGGCGCAAACAACAGCGGTAGCGCCAGCATCACGCCAACCAGCGTGGCCGACAGTCCCAGCTCAACAATCATGACACGGTTTAATGTGCCAACCACTAGCACGATCGCCATGCCGACGGTCCATTGGAACAGGGACAGTCGGAGCAACCGTGACAGCGGCAAGGCTTCCGTCGAGACGTCAGCAAACGGCAACCATTCCGGGCTCAGGCCTGTGAGTGGCTTGGTCACATAACGGTTGACGAGGGTGCTGAGTGATTTCATTGGCGCACCAGCTCAAGGGCTTGCGACGTGTAGAAGCCAGCCGCAATGCGTTTGGTGCGGCCGACGCGCCAATCCTTCAGCGCAGGCGCGCTACGGATCGCATCACAAAGCGCCCGCTCGCCTGCAGGGATGATAGCTGGCGAACGATCGGACGATGGGAAAATACGACCGGCCGCAAGCATCATCGTCAGCGCCGGCGTACGTGGGGCAAACGTGAACAGGATGGAACCGCGCGTTCGCGGCGCCCACTGGCTGAGAACATCGACAGCGTCGCCCATCGTGTAGTGGATGAGAGCGTCCATAGAGACGACGTGATCAAAGTGACCAAGCAATGGGTCCAGCATGTCGCCAACTTGAAACATCAAGCGCCCAGAAGCCGCACCGTCGGCGAGACGTTCCTGCGCCAGGTTGATCAGCGTCGCGGACAAGTCGACGCCAACAACGTCACTGCCGCGGCGCGCCGCCTCGACGGACAACTGCCCAGGGCCGCAACCCGCGTCGAGCAGACGTTTGCCGGTCAGGTCTGTCGGCAACCAATCCAGCAGCGTCGCGCGCATGGCATTGCGGCCGTTGCGAACCGTCTGACGAATGCGCCCGACCGGGGCGTCACTCGTGAGCCGCGCCCAAGCATCGGCGGCGGTGCGGTCGAAGTAAGCTTCGACTTGGCCGCGGCGGGTGTCGTAACTTCCTAAGGTCATTATTCGTACCCCAGGAACTCGAAGATCTCGCGATCTTTCATCGGCACCGCCGCCAGTGGCTCAACGCCGTTCCACAGGTTCTGCGCGAGTTGCATATAGGTGGCCTTGACTGAATCGAGTGCGGGGCTCGATGGCATTTCGAAAATGGTGCACTTCTTGAGGCGGCTGATGCGGATCTCGTCGAGATCAGGGAAGTGCGCGAGCGTCTTCATGCCGACAGCCGTGTTGAAACGATCAACTTCGGTCGTATCCTTGGAGCGATTGACGATCACGCCGCCGAGGCGAACCTGGTAGTTCTTGGCCTTGGCATTGATGGCGGCGACGATGCGGTTCATGGCAAAAATCGAATCGAAATCGTTGGCGGTGACAACGACTGCGCGATGGGCGTGTTGCAGAGGGGCCGCAAAGCCGCCGCACACCACATCGCCGAGCACGTCGAAAATCACCACATCGGTGTCATCGAGCAAACGATGCTCTTTCAGCAATTTTACCGTCTGGCCGACGACATAACCGCCGCAACCGGTGCCAGCTGGCGGACCGCCCGCTTCGACACACCGCACACCGTTGTAGCCTTCGAACACGAAGTCTTCGACGCGCAGCTCTTCAGTGTGGAAATTCACCTGCTCAAGGATGTCGATCACGGTCGGCATCATGCGCTTCGTGAGTGTGAACGTTGAATCGTGCTTGGGATCACAGCCGATCTGCAGCACGCGCTTGCCGATTTTAGAGAACGCAGCCGATAAGTTCGACGACGTCGTGCTTTTGCCAATGCCGCCTTTGCCATAGACGGCAAACACTTTGGCTGTACCGATTTTGAGACCCGGGTCCAATTTGACTTGAACGCTACCCTCGCCGTCGAGGCCAAATTCGGCCGTCGTGCACGACCCACAGCCCGCTTTAAGATCCAGTGTCATGCTGCAGCCTCCATGCCTTCAACGCGGTCTTCAAGTTCTTGGCCCGCAGCGCGGAGCGCCGCGAGTGTTTCGGGATCTGTGGTCCAGTAGTTGCGCTCGTGGGCTTCAACCAAACGGTTGGCCATACGGGCCGACGCCATCGGATTGAGCGACGCGAGCCGCTCGCGCATGGCTGGATCGAGAATAAAAGTCGACGAGATTTGCTTGTAGACCCAGGGTTCAACCTGCGCCGTTGTCGCTGACCAGCCGACCGTATTGGTCACCTGCGCTTCAATCTGACGAACGCCTTCATAACCGTGCTTGAGCAAGCCTTCGTACCATTTCGGATTGAGCGTCCGTGAGCGCGACTCAAGCGAGACCTGTTCGTTGAGGGTGCGGACCACGGCATGCCCGCGCGTCTGGTCGCCGATGTAGATCGGAATATCGCGGCCCTGAGCAACCTTGGCGGCACGGCTGAGGCCACCAAGTGTGTCGAAGTAGTGGTCAATGGTCGTGACCCCAAGTTCGACGGACTCAAGGTTCTGATAGGCGAGATCAACGTTGCCCATCAGGTGACGCAGTCGGGCCGTTTCCTTACGGGCTTTGCCATTGCGGCCGTAGGCAAAACCCTTGCGCTCCGTGCACACGCCCGCCAGTTCGCTTTCGTCCTTCCAGGCGCCGTTCTCGATCATCAGGTTGACGTTGGCACCGTAGGCGCCGTCACCGTTTGAGAACACGCGGAGGGCCGCTGTCTCAAGGTCACCACCGGCCGCCTCAAGATCCGCCAAGGCCGCGGCGCGCACGAAGTTGCGGTCAACGGGTTCGTCAGCGGAGGCGGCCAGGTAAGCCGCTTCTGCCAGCATTTGGGTCTGCAGCGGCAGCAGATCGCGGAAGATGCCTGAAAGCGTCACGCACACATCAACCCGCGGCCGTTGCATCTCTTCAAGAGGCACAAGTTCGGCGCCACACAGACGGCCGTAGCTGTCAAAACGCGGACGTGCACCCATAAGGGCCATGGCCTGCGCAATCGGACCGCCCTCCGACTTCAAGTTGTCCGATCCCCACAGCACAATAGCCACACGCCGCGGTAGCGGATGGCCGTCACTGATGTGGCGGTCAATCAGCAACGTCGCCTGCCGCTCACCTTCACGCATGGCAAACGCGCTCGGCATCCGGTAGGGATCGAAGCCGTGAATGTTGCGCCCCGTCGGGAGCAATGACGGCGTCCGCAGCAAATCGCCGCTCGGTCCAGGCCGTGTGAAACGGCCATCGAGCGCATTCAATAGCCCGTCGATTTCGCTATCGCGAGACAGTTCGAGGTTCGCCTTGACAAGGACAGCTGTGTGCCCGTTCCATGTCTCGCGAACGTCAGCGGTGACGTCAGCGAGTGCCACATCAAGGGTCGCGCCATCGGCAATCCGTTCGATGGCCTCACGTGCCAGAACGGGCTGCGCCATGCCCTCGGCAATGGCCGCCAACAGGTCAACACGCTCTTGCCGCGACGGCGCCTCACCGACAACGTGAAGACCATGGGGAATCAGCGCGTATTCGACATCGAGGATCTTCTGCCAGAGGGCGTTGACACGGTCCGCGGGTGAATAGTCCTTCGACGCATCAGCCCCAAGATCAATCTCAGCCGCCTGCACTTCGATCAGGTCCAGAAGCCGACTGCTCTCGCCGTCATCATCGGTGACTTCAAGCCCGCGCCAGCGCGTCAGCGACGCCTTCAAGTCGACCAACCCGCGATAGAGGCCGGCCTGAGACACGGGTGGCGTCAGATAGCTAACCAATGTCGCCGCCGCGCGCCGTTTGGCGATGGCACCCTCAGAGGGGTTGTTAGCTGCATAGAGGTACAGGTTCGGCAGATCGCTGATCAAACGATCCGGCCAGCAGGTGTTTGACAAGCCTGCTTGTTTGCCCGGCATGAACTCAAGCGCACCATGTGTGCCAAAGTGCAGCACGACGTCGGCTGAAAACTCCGTGCGCAGGTAACGATAGAAGGCTGAAAAGGCGTGCGTCGGGGTGAATGTGCCGTCAAACAACAGCCGCATGGGATCACCCTCATACCCAAACGAGGGCTGCACGGCGATCAACACGTTGCCGTATTGCTTGCCGAGGATGTGGATGGTGCGACCATCCGTGTTGAGACGACCCGGTGCCGGCCCCCACTGCTTCTCGATTTCAGCCAAGTGCGGTTCGCGGCGCACGTGATCCTCGACCCGGACGCGGTCATGCACGTTGGCTGCAGCGCCGAATTTGGTTGCGTTGCCATAGAGAATTGAATCACGGAGCTCGTCGACACTCGCCGGCATGTCGATGGAATACCCATTGGCCGCCATCGATTTCAGCGTGTTGTACAGCGACTGAAACACCGACAGATAGGCCGCCGTGCCGACCGCGCCAGAATTTGGCGGGAAGTTGAAAATGACAATGGCGGCCTTGCGCTCCGCGCGGCTGCTGCGACGCAAAGCGACAAGTTTCGCAACCCGTCCTGCCAGCATGTCGACACGGCCGATGTCGGGCGTCATGTCGGTGCCGCCGTCGGCGCGGCCGCCAAAGGTCATGGAGCCCGTGGCACCGTCGATCTCGGGAATGGCCACCATCATCGTGGTCTCGACGGGCAGCAAACCACGTGCCGACGTCCGCCACTGGTCAAGCGTCTGAAACTCGACGGCATGGGCTGCGATGTAGGGCACGTCCAATTGCGCGAGAGCTTCTTCAGCCGCCTTTGAGTCGTTGTATGCAGGGCCGCCGACCAGCGAGAAGCCGGTCAACGACACGAACGTGTCGATCACGGTGCGACCATCTTTGCGAAAGAAGCTGTCGATGGCGGCGCGTCCATCGAGGCCGCTGCTGAAGGCTGGAATGACATTCAAGCCGCGCGCCTCCATGGCGCCGATGACCGCATCATAGTGCGCCGTGTTGCCGGCAAGGAGGTAAGACCGCATCAACAGCAATCCGACAGTGCCAGTTGCGCCGCCAATCGCGCCAACTGTTGACTGAGGAAGGTCGACGGCCGATGCGGAAATCCGGCCTTCGATGCGTGGATGATAGACGCCGACTTCTGGGTACTCGACCGGCAGCGCTGGCTTGAGGGTACCACGCATCTTCAAGCGCGGGCCGCTGGCATAGCGGTCGACGAGTGCGCGCACCATGTTGGCGACATTTTCGTCCGAGCCAGCGAGCCAGTATTGCAGGGTGAGGAAGTAGGCGCGCACATCCTGGGCGCCGCCTGGAATAAAGCGAAGGACCTTGGGAAGCCTCTTCAGCATGGCCATCTGCTGCATAGCAGAGCCGTCTTTTTTGCCACTTTTGAAGTTACCGCGAAGTTTCTTCAGGAGTTTCATGGCGCCGCTGCCACCGCCCTCCTCCATCGTAAACTGTCCGATGCGCGTTAGCTTCACAACCTCGCTGGTCGACATGGCACACAGCATGGCGTCACAGGTGTCGCGTCGCGCCTGCAGCGCCGGCAACACTGATTTTACATGATCTTCCATGAACAGCATGGTGGTGACGATCACGTCACCTTGAGCAATGGCCGCGAGGCATGCGTCACGTGCCGCTGGGTTTTCGTGGAACGACGAGACCGAGTGTAGCGACACGTCGATGCCCTGCGCGCGAAGCTCTGGTGCGACGCGCGCAACGGTGCTCGACAAGTGATTGTCGAGCGTGACGATCACGAACTGCGTGCGCTCGGTATTGGCGGCCTTGACGTTGGCACCCAAAACTTCGGCGCCAAGACCTTCCGCGCCCTGACCATTACCGGCTGAAGTGAGATTTAGCGTCATAGAGGGTCTCTATGGTGATCAAGTTCAGGCTGCGTTGGACTGCATAAGATTCTGTGTTCCGGCGGGCTTTTCCCCGCACAAAAAACGGGATCTTTCTCAATTCAGCTTCGGCGTCGGCGGACCAAGTTGGCGGGCCGTGAACACCGGCCGCGGGTGCAACGGCCTCAACTGGAACCACGACCGGCGACGCCGTGATCGGCGCCCCATCTGAGACCGGTAGCGTTGCCACGTCTTCAGTTTTACGTGCGCTGCCGCCGAGGTGCGAAGGAGCGCGGTTGTCATTGAATTCGAAATCATCGCGGAACAGGCCGAGCAGATGCTCCTCAAGGCCCATCATCAAGGGATGCACCCACGTGTCAAAAATGACGTTGGCGCCTTCGATGCCCATCTGCGGCGAGCGCCGAGCCGGGAAGTCTTGGACATGCACGGGTGCCGAGATGACCGCGCAAGGGATCGACAGCCGCTTGGCGATGTGGCGCTCCATCTGTGTGCCAAGGACGAGTTCCGGCTGCAGTTCGAGAATGCGGGCCTCAACCTCGAGATAGTCATCTGCAATCAACGCCTGAACGCCGAGAGCTTCGGCGGCGGCGCGGACTTCACGGGCGTATTCGCGCGTGTAGGTGCCAATGCCAACGACCGTGAAGCCGAGTTCTTCCGTCGCAATGCGGGCGGCCGCCAGAGCGTGGCTTGCGTCGCCAAACACAAACACCCGCTTGCCAGTTAGATACGTTGAGTCAACCGAGCGGGAGTACCAGGGTGCGCGCAGCTCATCTTCGAGATCAGTCGGCATGGTTTCAATGCCTGCGAGCGCCAAGACTTCCGTCACAAACTCCCGCGTCGCACCGATGCCGATCGGCACGGTCTTGGTCATCGGCTGGCCGAACGTGCGCTGCAGGTACTGCGCGGTTGGGGCAGCGATTTCAGGCGCGATCACAACGTTGAAGGCTGCCTCAGGCAAGCGCGCGATATCGGCTGGTGAGGCACCAAGCGGGGCAACCACGTTCACTGCGATGCCAAGGCGCTCAAGCAAGCTGCGGATCTCAACGACATCGTCGCGACAGCGAAAGCCAAGCGACGTTGGGCCAAGGATGTTGCAGACGGCACGTGGAGTGCTGGCGTCAGCGGCGCGCTCCTGTCCACCGGTCATGCGCCGGACGATCTGGTAGAATGTCTCGGCTGCGCCCCAGTTTTCTTTCTTCTGGTACGATGGCAGTTCCAACGCCACGACCGGTACTGGCAGGGCAAGGGCCGACGCAAGGCCACCTGGATCATCCTGGATCAGCTCGGCTGTGCACGATGACCCAACCAGCAGCAGTTCCGGCTTGAAGCGGTCATAGGCATCACGTGCTGACGTCTTGAAAATCTCAGCTGTGTCGCTGCCGAGATCCCGCGCCTGGAAAGTCGTGTACGTCACGGGCGGGCGGGTTTTACGGCGCTCGATCATCGTGAACAACAGATCGGCATACGTATCACCCTGCGGCGCATGCAGGACATAGTGCACGCCGCGCATGGAGGCTGCGATCCGCATGGCGCCGACGTGGGGCGGGCCTTCATAAGTCCAAACGGTGAGCTGCATGATTACACCCTCAACCGTTCGCGTCGCACAAGAGGCCGTGCGAAAAGTTCAGCAAGGTCGCCGGCCTGATCGAAACCGTGGATGGGCGAGAACACGAGCTCGATCGACCATTTCGTGGTGATGCCCTCGGCCTCCAACGGGTTGGCGAGGCCAAGACCACAGATCGCGATATCCGGGCGCGCGGCGCGGGCGCGATCCAATTGGCGCTCGACATCTTGGCCTTCGACGATGCGGATGTCGCCGGCGAGCAGCTCAAGATCAGCCGATTGCAGACGACGGTCGAGATAGGGGATGCCGATTTCAGCGATGGTCATGCCGAGTTCGCGCGACAGAAAACGCGCCAGTGGCACCTCGAGTTGGCTGTCGGGAAAGAAGAACGCTGACTTGCCGGTGAGCCGTTTGCGCGACCCCTCCATCGCCCGTAGCGCCCGATCACGGGCGGCGGCCGTTGTCGCTTGCATGTGCGAACGAGATACTCCGAACGCATCGCCGATGGCGTTGAACCAGAGTTCGGTCCCCTCGGCTCCAAGCGGCATCGGTGCCGCGATTCGTTGTGCACCACGCTCTTCCAGCTGGCGCGCCGTGTCGGTCAGGAACGGTTGTGCGAGAATGTAACGGGTATTGCTTCCGATGGCTGGCAAGTCGCGGCTGCGCCGTGCCGGCAGGAAGGTAACGTTTGTAACACCGGCCGCAGTCAGCAACCGAACCAGTTGATCTTCAACGATATCAGCGATCGTGCCAACCACGAGCAGTGACGGCGCAGCCTTGGCCTTCGCGTCAGGCATCTCCGGCACCAGCGCTGCGAGGCATGCATCCTCGCCTTGTGTAAATGTCGTTTCGATGCCGCTGCCCGAATAGGCCAACACCCGCGTCGTCGGCAGCAGGCGCATAGAAAGACGCTGGGCCGCGCGCTTCAGATCGAGTTTGATCACTTCCGACGGGCACGAGCCCACAAGAAACAGTGTCTTGATATCCGCGCGCCGTGCCAGCAACCGGTCAACAACTCGATCAAGCTCGACGTCAAGATCAGCCATGCCGGCGAGATCGCGTTCATCGATGATGGCGGTGCCAAAGCGCGGCTCGGCAAAGATCATCACGCCGGCGGCCGACTGCATCAAGTGCGCGCAGGTGCGCGACCCAACGATCAGAAAAAACGCGTCCTGAATCTTGCGGTGCATCCAAACGATGCCGGTCAGACCGCAGAAAACTTCGCGTTGACCGCGCTCTTGAACGACCGGCAGCCGTGCTTGGACGACTGCCGGATCGGCGCAGCCGGCAGTCGGACGGCGATCGACGACGATGGACGCACTCATGACTGCGCCTCCGCGGCGCGAAGATCGACGCGGCCCGCGTCAGACGCCGAACTCTGCAGCCGTGCGGCACGCAACTTCAAAAGAAACTGGACGGCATTGACGATATAAGCCGCATACGCCGTAAGCGCGAGCCACATCTGCCCGACCGGACCAACAACGCCCGTCATCAGCGCCAAAACATAAGCCAGATGCAGTGCAATGACACCGAAACTGACGACATCTTCCCAAAAGAACGCAGGGGCGAAAAGATACTGTCCGAAGACAACTTTTTCCCAGATCGCGCCGGTCACCATGATGGTCAGCAGCAGCACAGTCTTAACGATGACTGACGCCGTCGCGGCCCCGTATCCGTCACCCGTCGACAGAAACCGCAACACCAAAGCCGCACTGACCAGACAAGCCACAAACTGAACCGGTGCAAGCAGTCCCTGCACCAAGGTCCACATCGACGCATCACGACGTGCCCGTTGCTCAGGCGTATATAGCGGCTGCATTTTAGGGTGTCGTTGCAAAGGGCATCCTCAGCCATCGCCAGTCTTGGGTCAATTCCGGCTTCGATCAATTCCGGTCGTCGATGTCGGCCACTTTGGATGGCATGAGGCGAAAGTAGATCGTTCAACAAATATCTGTCAAGTTAAATTGACGTCCAAGAAAATGTACAGTATGGTCTTGTAACTGGAGACGAGAAATATTGCGCTGCAGCACATCATGCAGCGCACAATACAAATGTGTGGAACGTGCCCGGAAGTCGTGCTCAAATTGATGAACGCATTCGCGGGAAGCGCAGCACATTCTCGGTGTCGGCCACCGGCTACTTGGCCGTTTTGACTCCTAGGAAGTCTACCGTTTTCACGCGGCTGGCGGGAATTAGGCCACTGCTGGAGCGGGACATGACTCGCGATCTGACCTCCAACAACACGAATTCTCAACATCAATCAACGGCACGCGGCCCAGACAGGCAAGACGGCGAGCCAGAGATCGCGTGCGCGTCAGAAATAACTAACAAGTCGAATAAGCGCCTGATGCCACTGCACCTCGACACGCTCGCGGACGTCATCAGCCGCGAAATCGTGCCGGCGCTTTTCCTTGAATTCAAGCGCAGCAGCACGGTTCGCCCACAACGCACCCTGTCGTTCTCTGATCTCGACCGGGCCGAATACCTGAGCAGCGTTATGGCGCTGCCACCGCGCGCCCTGACCGTTCTTACCGAGCACTTTTTGGACACGGGCTTTACCACCGAGCAAGTCCTGCTTGACCTCCTGGCGCCGTCAGCGCGCAAACTCGGCGTGATGTGGGAACGCGACGATGTCGGTTTTGTTGAAGTAACGATTGCTGTGCAAAAGTTACAGCATGTTTTGAACAATCTCTGTGACAGCAACAAAATGGGGCACACCAACGTCGGTCGCATGCGGCCGACGGCCTTTTTTGTGCCGGCCCCGGGCGAGGCTCACACGTTTGGCCTCGTCATGATGAGTGAGATGCTGCGCCGCCGGGGATGGGATGTGTTCGGCGGGTTGCCGATGCCATTAAAGACGATTGTCGAAATGGTCGCGGCCAGACCGTATGCTTTGGTTGGCTTCTCAATGAGTGCTGATACTCTACTCAAACCGACCGCTGCGGCAATTCGCAGGGTGAGGAAGGAATCTGCTAACAAGAGTGTCAAGGTCCTGGTTGGCGGGCCTATCTGCGGCGGCAAGCCTGATTTTGCTGCCAAACTTGGCGCCGACGGGGCGTTTAACGATGCCAAGGACGCATGCGACTACGCAGACAAACTGATCGCCGACGGCTCGACCAATTATTCCTCAGCCTGAGCCGTTATCAACTGAAGCTTGTCTACCCCGCGTGAAGCGAGCGCAAATTGTCGTGAAGCCCTTCAAGCTGCCTAAGAAGTCACTCGGTGACTTGTCTCCCGACATCGTCGCGCGATTGATCGGCATGTCCGCCGATGTCGCGTTGGTTGTCGACGCCAAAGGTATCATCCGCGACATCGCGGTCGAGAACGAGGAAATCGCCAAGGAGGGTGCCGAGCGCTGGCTTGATCGGCCTTGGGTTGACACCGTAACGCTTGAAAGCCGGCCTAAGATATTGGAGTTGTTGAGCGACGCTAGCAAAGCGCCACTGCCGCGTTGGCGTCAAGTCAATCACCCCTCAACGCGCGGACGCGATCTGCCCGTGCGCTACACAGCCGTAGAAGTCGCACCCGAGGGTCGCATCATCGCGCTTGGCCGCGATTTGCGTGCTGTGTCAAAATTGCAACAGCAGATTGTTGACGCTCAGCGACAGATGGAGACCGAGTACCAGCATCTGCGGGCGTCTGAAACCCGATACCGCGCATTGTTCTACAGCACGTCTGAAGCGGTCATGATCGTCGATACGGCCAATCATAAGGTGATCGAGGTCAACCCACGCGCGGCTGAGCTGGCTGGAAAGTCGCAGCGCAAGTTCGCGGGCCGGAACTTCTTTGACTTGTTTGATCCGGACTCCGCGCCCGATGTCCAGGCGCTGCTGGCGGAACTGCGCACACAGCCCCATGCCCGGGAATATGCTTTGCGCCTGGCGGGCCAGACCCAGCGCTATGTGTTGTCGGGTTCGGTTGTGCGCCAGGACAGCGGCGCATCCTATCTCGTCGCCCGCTTGGTGCCACTAGACGCCACGGCCGACCAGACAGCGAAAACAGGCAGTTCTGATGTTAATCGCATCATTTCGGCCATGCCGGATGCCTTTGTCGTAACCGATCCCGAAGGCCGGATTCTGACGGCCAACGAGGCCTTTCTCTCCCTGGCACAACTGACAACTGAAGAACAGGCACGCGGCCAAATGCTGCAGCGCTGGATTGGCCGAGCTGCCGCTGACATGGGTGTTCTGCTATCGAATTTGAAGGAGCATGGCACTGTCCGCCGCTTCAATTCGGTGGTGCAAGGCGAATTCGGCACATCCGAGGACGTCGAGATCTCGGCTGTATCAGCCATTGGCAGCAACCCGCCGGTGATCGGATTTGTCGTTCGGCCGAGTGAGCGGCGCGATCGGTTGCCAGACAACACGCCCCATACTGTTATGCCCCGCTCGGTCGAGCAGATGACAGCGCTTGTCGGGCGTGTACCGCTCAAGGACCTCGTGCGCGAAACCGCCGATATCATTGAGCGCATGTGCATCCAGGCTGCGCTGGAACTGACCAAAGACAACCGCGCCTCTGCGGCCGAAATTCTCGGCCTCAGCCGCCAGGGTTTGTACACAAAGCTTCGTCGCTATGGCATCGGCGATTCAGATAACGACGATGCTTAAGGTGAGACGCGTTCGGGTGTGAGACGTGCCCCATAGGGCGCGGCAGTCGCATCTAGCGATGAACTGCGCGGCCTTCACGTGCGTAGCTGCCTCATGCTCGCAAGTACGGCTGCAACGATGCTTCCACCAAACCACGCCTCGCGATTGGACCTTGCCAACGAGGTGCACGCCCGTCCGACGGAAGGCATCTCGTCGCCGTCCACGATCCTATATCTTGTGCTTGCCTCCGATCCTGCGCGCCGCCGCGCTGACTACGAGGAAGCGCGGGACGTGTTCAAGCGTCTCGGCCATCCCTTGCCAGAGGCCCCGGTTACCCACCGTGTGACGAAGATTGGTGCCCTCAGGGTCGTGCTAGAGCGGCACAGTGAATTCCTCCGCTTCAACGTGATTGCCCCCTCGGATCCGGCGGGACTTGCGGAACTGGAGCGCCTTGCCGCAGAACTAGGCCGCCTGACGGGCCAGCTACTGGTCGCAACCAAGGTGCACGTTCTGGACGGCCGCGATATTGCTGAAAAGGATCTGGATCGGGTCGCTGAAACATACTTCGGCGACAACACCTTCGTTGGTGCCCAATTGGCCGACGGGGCCGCACGCGCCATCACCGACTTCAAGATCGACGGCGATGGCTTCAGCCACGTCGTCTTTCTCGTCGACAACATGCGCCCGCGCCAATGTGGCCGCATGGTCCAGCGCCTCCTTGAGATCGACACCTATCGCATGATGGCACTGCTGGCGCTTCCAGTCGCCCGTGACCTGCGGCCGACGATCGAGGCGATGGACAATGAACTGACCGAGATTGTGAGCGCCATCACAAAGAAGGACACGCGCCAGGAGGCCGATCTGCTGGAACGCCTGACAAACCTTGAGGCACGCGTCCAACATGCCCACAGCGCGTGTCACTATCGCTTCAGCGCGTCCGCTGCCTACCACGACCTCGTCACCCAGCGCATTTCCGATCTGCGCGAGCGGCGGATAGAAGGGTTGCAGACGTTTTTCGAATTTACCGCGCGCCGCTTGTCGCCTGCGATCAACACGTGCCGCACGACGTCAAGCAATCTCAAAGATTTGTCACTTCGTGTCGCCCAGGCGACCGACTTGCTGGCAACCCGGGTCGAAATCGTGCGTGAGCGGCAAAACCGGGAACTGCTCGCGTCCATGGCGCGGCGCGCGAAACTGCAACTCCGTCTGCAACGGACCGTTGAGGGCTTATCGATCGTCGCCGTCAGCTACTATGTCATCGGCCTTCTGAGTTACGTGTTCAAAGGCATCAAGGCGGCCGGCCTCAACATAAACCCGGACCTTGCCACCGGCC
>JANNXS010000031.1:0-8743 GCA_031409695.1 Hyphomicrobiaceae bacterium | reverse complement strand
GGCGCGTTGGTGCGAACGATTGCGCTTACGGCGCCACTGGTGCTTGCGCCGGCGGCACCCATTGCACCTGGCGCATCGAATGCGACAGGTACCGCCTCGGTCGCGCCGGCCGCCAACATGCCGCCCCCGATTTCCGCCGTCGTGCAAGGCACTATGCTTATCACGTCCCATAGCGACGGCACGGTCGCACTCTGGGACCTGGAAAAAGGTGAACGGATTGCTTCGACCCGCCGCCTCGACGGCTCGGTAACGGCTGTAGCCTTCACCGGCGATACTGACCGGGTTGCAGTGGCTGGCGGGGACGGCAAGTTGATGCTGCTCGACCGCAAGACCGGCAGCACGACGCCTGCATCCTCGGGCGACGGTCATCGTGAAACCATCACCGCCATGGTCTATGTCGGCGAGCGCAATGGCCTGTTGACCGCAAGTAACGATAAGACCATCCGCTCCTGGAATGCCGACAGCCTTTCACGCCGACGCACGCACGTCGGCCACAAGGAGGCTGTATCAGCGCTCGATGTCTCGCCGGATGGTCGGAGCTTTGCCTCTGGCGCCGACGATGGTCAAGTTCGGCTCTGGTCAACGTTGTCGAGTTCGGTGCGCAAGTCTTTGAAAGCGCATGAAAGTAAAGTGACAGCACTGGCCCATGCCCCCAATAGCGACACACTCGCCAGTGGGGCCGCCGATGGCACCGTAAAACTCTGGGACCTCAAATCCGGCCGCGAAATTGCTGTCGTGCCGGTGAAAGCAGGCGTCGTGCGCGCGCTACTGTTCACGTCCGACAGTCGCCGCCTTATTGCGGCCAGCGACGACGGCTCAGTCAAATCGTGGGACATCGCCGGTATTCGTGTCGCCGCGCGGGGCGAGTGAGGCCCAGCGCCCGTGGCAGGCGACGTTTGACGGACCGGGTGCGCCACGGCTGGCATCGGCGCACAGGCAACAAGGCGGTAGCCGTCTTGGGCGAGCAGCCGACGTCGCCAGGTGCATTGCGGCTGTACCGACACCGACACCGATATGCCGAGGTCAACGGATCAGCTCACTCAAATAGCGTCGCGAAGGCCGCCTCGCCGCTGGGCGTGAATTTCACAACGCGACTGCCTTCAAGGCGATGCATCCACGTGTTCTCAAAGAAGCGATCGAGCAGCATTGTGCCAAGGCTGCCTGCCAGATGAGTTCGCCGTTCGCCCCAATCGAGGCATGTTCGGCAAACAGGTCGCTTTGCTGCCTTCAAGGCTACGATATCGATACCAAAACGCCGGAACTGTTGCTCGCCCTTCTGCGTCATTGTGATTGATCCGTCATGAAGCACGACCAGATTGAGGCTCGTCATCCGAGCGAACAGCGCGACGCCCCGCGCACCGGCCAAGTGGTCGTAGCAGACGCGGGCCTCGCGCATTTCAAGGTCCTTGGGACCCGCCCGCACGCGTCTGTGGCCGGCATGTTCGACAAGACCCATCAAGGCTTCAATTGCAGTCGCAGCGTCCGGACCGGCGATTCTGTAGTAGCGATGACGGCCCTGCCTTTCGACCAGGAGGAGACCGCCTTCGAGAAGCTTGGCCAAGTGGCCACTTGCTGTCGCCGCCGCGATCCCGGCCTCACGCGCGAGTTCAGTCGCGGTCAAGGCTTGGCCGCTCATCAGCGACGTCAGCATGTTCGCACGCGCCGGGTCGCCGACGAGGGCACCAACAGCCGCGATATCAGGTCCATTTTTCATGGCTCACAAGTATCACGGTGGCAGGTTCAATGCTTCGGTTTTGACCGAAGCAACCGAGGCTCGTCTCAGACTATCAGGTGTCCTCCAGTCAGGGAGGCTCAGAGCTTGTGACCATCACCGTTTTCATCCGCTACGAAATCGACCCGTTCAAGAAGGACATCTTCGAGGCTTACGCAGGACGCTGGCTGACGATCATCCCGCGCTGCGGCGGTCGCGATGTGCGCTATTGGATGCCGCACGAAGGCAGCAACCGAGTTGCCTTCGGACTAATATCATTCGACAGTTTAGCCGCCTATGAATCGTATCGCGCACGGCTGCGCGTCGATCCCGAGGGTGCCGCGAACTTTGCCTCAGCCGAGCAAAACCAGCTCATCCTGGACGAGCAGCGCACGTTCCTGCGCGCGGTTACAGCCAAACAGCCGCCAAGTGAAAGCACGCCATGATCGCCGTCATCTTTGAAGTTATCCCAGCCGAGGGGCGCAAGGACACCTACCTCGCGCACGCCGCTCGTCTGAGATCCGAACTCGAACGCATGGACGGGTTCATCTCGGTCGAGCGGTTCCAAAGCCTCTCTGACCCCGAGAAGCTGCTGTCGCTGTCATTCTGGCGCGACGAAACTGCTGTCGCTGGCTGGCGGTGCCACGCGACGCATCGGGCCACACAGACTGCCGGGCGGAGCGGTATCTTCCGCGACTATCACCTGCGCATCGCAACTGTGGTGCGGGATTACGGCATGACGGAACGCCGTGACCAAGCACCAGCCGACAGCCGTGCCGCCCATGATGTGCTGATATAGAGAATTTTCGGCCGAAGTGGCGTGCCGGTTCGGCAAAAAAATGCGACCAATCAACGGCCTGGAGCGAAAATCCAACTCCGAAGGATCGGATTTTGCTCAAGCTGGCTAGCTTTCCGTCTGCTCTCGGCTGAGGGCTTTTGGACACCTCGGGTTAGCAAGTGCTGGACCCGTAACCGCCCCCTGGCAACAGCCGCCGCCGACATGGTGCGCAGTCAAGTTTAGCCCCGGACGGCGTTTGGCCATCACGTCGCTCAGTCACGCCTCACCCATGTGCCAGAAAGCGTTCGGCCTCGAGCGCTGCCATGCAGCCCATGCCGGCGGCGGTGACGGCTTGGCGGAAGGTCTCATCCTTGACGTCGCCAGCGGCAAACACGCCCGGAATAGAAGTCGCGGTACTGTCGGGTTTGGTGATCAGATAGCCGCCCTTGTTCGCCTCCAACTGGCCCTTGAACAATTCAGTCGCGGGTGCGTGGCCAATGGCGATGAACACGCCGTCGACCTTGCGCTTGGCGATGGCGCCAGTCTTGACGTTCTTGAGTGTCGCGCCAGTGACGGTTTTAGGGTCGGTGCTGCCCGTGATTTCCTCAACCATCGTATCCCAAACAACTTCGATTTTCGGGTTTTTGAACAGGCGCTCGTGCAGGATCTTTTCGCCGCGGAAGCTGTCACGGCGGTGCACGACCGTGACCTTTGACGCGAACTTGGTCAGGAACATTGCTTCCTCAACCGCCGCATTGCCGCCGCCGACCACAATCACCTCTTTGTTCTTGTAAAAGAACCCGTCGCACGTCGCGCATGCTGAGACGCCGTGGCCCTGAAACGCGCTTTCGCTTGGAATTCCGAGCCATTTCGCCTGCGCGCCCGTACAGATAATCAGCGCATCGCACGTGTAGGTGTCGCCACTGTCGCCCTCGAGTGTGTAGGGGCGCTGTTTCAGATCGACCTTGGATATGTGGTCCATGATCATCTCTGTCCCGACGTGGATCGCTTGGGCCTGCATCTGCTCCATCAACCAGGGCCCCTGGATGACATCGGCAAAGCCGGGATAATTCTCGACATCGGTTGTGATGGTCAGCTGGCCGCCCGGTTGCGAGCCCTGGATCAGCGTTGGCTTCAGCATCGCGCGGGCAGCATAAATAGCGGCGGTGTAGCCCGCTGGCCCGGAGCCCAGGATGATAACGCGGCGATGATGTGTTACAGTCATGGCGTGTGATCCATCAGTTCCGATGCCCGTCTCCGATGCCCGTCAAATAGGCGTCCATGGGGCATAGCCGCAAGGGGGCGCAACAGCGCTGCCGGTGCATGGCTCAGAGTGGTGCGCCGGAAGACTTGTGTCTGCTGGTTCGCGCGCAGGTGCACGGCATGAAAAAGGCCACCTGTGAGGGTGGCCTGTAGGTATTCTGGAGAGAGTGGCGTAGCCATTCAAACTTACCACCAACGGCGGTACCAGCTGCCGCGGCGATCGTTGTCGGTGCTCTCCTCGCGGATGTGGCGCGAAGCTTCGTTTTGAGCGCGGCGAAGCTCGGCAGCTTCACGATAATCAACGCGGCCATCGGCTTTGGCGCGACGCTCAAGGTCGCGAATGCGAGCCTGCTCGATTTCAAGGGCGCGATATTCGCGTCGGTTGATATCACCCGAGCGTACACCGTCCTGAATGCGGCGCTCCTGATTGAATTGGCGGCGGTCGGTGTCATCGGCTGATGCGCTGGTGGCGCCGATGGCGGTCAGGGCTGCGAGGGCGATGAAGAGACTGCGGGCTGCGGTCATCGGGGCGATCCTTGTGTCGGGCCTTGTTTTGGGCCCGGGGTCGGAACTGGCGGACGCCGGCTCCTCATGACGCCATGTATGCCATTCCGGCTTTGAACCCGTTCTGAACGATATCAGCAGCTCGTGTTCACTTTAATCGCGTCAGCGGACACGGTTTTGCTGGAGTGAGCCGACCCGCATGACCGCGCGTCGGTCGGCTCACGCGGAGCATCCGACATGCATGGCCGTAATGATTGGTTAACCTCGTCCGTTCACACTTCAAACATACCGCGGGAAGTCCGTGTGTTCGCGTCTTGGCTGCCCGTATGGCGGCCTCGGAGAGGTCGAGCGGTGTTGGACGAATTGAAGGCGCGGCTTGGCCGCGTGGCGTCGTGGGCGTGTGCGATTGCCAGCCTGACTGCCTTGGCCGGATGCTCCGGCAGATCACCGCCCGTGCGCGCGACAGTGGGCAACGAAGCGCCCAGAAGTCATGCGTCAAGAGTTGAGCCGTCAAGACCGGACACATGGCGGCCAGCCAAAACGGCTGGCAGCTACAAGATCGGTAAACCCTACAACATTCGCGGTCGCTGGTACGTGCCGGCCGAAGACCCAAACTACGACCGCTCCGGGGTCGCGTCGTGGTACGGGCCCGACTTCCACGGCAAGAAAACCGCAAACGGCGAAACCTACGACATGCACGGGTTCTCGGCGGCGCATACGACACTGCCATTGCCGAGCTATGTCTACGTCACCAATCTCGCCAACAACCGCACGATCCTCGTCCGCGTCAATGATCGCGGACCTTACATCCCCGGCCGTATCATCGACCTCTCAAAGGGCTCGGCACATGCCCTCGGCACAGAAGCCAACGGTATTGGCCAAGTCCGCGTGCGCTATGCTGGACGCGCGCCGCTCGACGGCGACACCTCAGCGGAACGGCAGTACCTCGCACGCCAACCGTGGTCTGGCCTGGATGGGCGGATGGCGCTTCAGGGGAACTGATCCGAGCGCCACAGCCCTGGCTGCGATTTGATATCAGTCGTCGCAAAAAACGGCTGATATCGATGGTAAAATGTGTTCCCAGGAACCATTTGACCATCGATATGACCAACGACCTGACACAAAACGCGGAACCTCAGTCCGGTTTTTGAGCCACGGCACGGGGTGCTGCCCCGCCGTTCATGCGCGCAAGATTTGTCAGCATCGCATCCGTCGTCATAGACCAAAGGCTCAGCGCACCTGACGGCGTGAGTGCCCCGAACGGCAGGAAAGGATCAAACCCAGAGGCCTTGCGGCCACCAGTTGGGGCAACGGTCTTATCCATTGCGTCTTTCTCAACAGACGCTGTGTTGTATGTGAATGCAGATTGCTCTGCACGTCCCGGCTTCACGGCCTTGGAAGCCGCTGTTTCCATCGACTTGTAATCGGCAGCCGTCGCAGCTTTTGTGCGAGGATCGTTACGGCGGATAAAGTGCGCCATACGCGGGGCGATTTCGCCACGGAAGCGTGAACCCGCAAAGACGCCGTAGTGGCCAACTTTGGGGCACTCGAAGTGTTGCTTGCGCGTAGCCGGAATGCCAGAGCACAGGTCGATCGCGGCACTACATTGACCGCGGCCTGTGATATCGTCGCGCTCGCCCTCAACCGTCATCAGTGCCACGCGCTTGATCTTTGACAGGTCAACGGCCTCGCCCCGATGCTTATAGAGTCCGCGTGGCAGCTGATGTTCAACAAACACGCGCTCGATGGTCTGCATGTAGAATTCCGCGGTTAGATCCATGACCGCCAAATACTCATCATAGAACTCATTGTGCTTCTCAACACTGTCACCGTCACCGTCCACGAGGTGCATGAACAGATCTTTGTGCGCCTTCATGTGCTTGTCGAGGTTCATGGACATGAACCCTGAAAGCTGCAGAAAGCCAGGATAGACCTTGCGACCAAAGCCGCGATTGGGCCATGGCACGGTGTTTATGACGTTGCGAGCGAACCACTCTGTGCCGTTGTCGACAGCTACATTGTTGACGGCTGTTGGCGACTTGCGCGTGTCAACGGGGCCGCCGGCAAGCGTCATGGAATGTGGCACATTCTGGTCGCCGGTCATTTCCATGCGCGCAATGGCGGCGAGGACCGGCACTGACGGCTGGCAGACGGCGAACACGTGGCAATCGCCCTTTAAGTGCCGGAGCATGTCCATCATGTAATCGACGTAGTCATCGAGATCAAAGTTGGCCTCGCCCATAGGTACATCGCGGGCGTCGACCCAGTCGGTGATGTAAACCTCGTGATCCGGCAAGAACGCCTCAACTGTGCCGCGAAGCAGGGTCGCGTAGTGGCCTGACATCGGCGCAACAATCAGCACCTTCGGTTGCGCCTTTGTGATAGCCGGCTCGACAGCGCGCTTGAAGTGTATCAGGCGACAAAACGGCTTTTCCCACACAACCTGCTCGGTAACGTCCACATCCCGCCCTGCAACTTTGGTGCTCGGCAAACCAAACGTGGGCTTAACGTAGCGGCGCGTGGTCCGCTCGAAGACCTCAAGACTGGCCTTCGCGCTCCGTCCAACTGTCGTATGCGCTATCGGATTGAGCGGATTAGCCATGGCGATGCGCATGCTCTCTGACATGGCCCGCAGAGGGCTCATGATGGCATGGCTGTATTCGTATAAGTGATAGAACAAGGTCCACCGGTGCGTACATGCCTGCGCGGGCGGTTTCCGCCGACCGTTACAAGCAAGGCGCCTGATAGCCCATCAGGCTGGTGCCGCTCTCAACCACGTGAGCATAACGCAAGCGTTACGTATGCATCGCGCAGCATTTCCTCAGACCGCGGCAGTCCATACCCTGTAACAACCTACGCTAACGAAGTTGATTTTAGGGTGAACTGATTCGCGCTATGGTTAAAGACGGTGTTTAATTTCAACTATTCAGTCAACTTCCGAAGTTCCCCTGCAAGTGCCTTAACGTCGGTCGTATAGGGCACCGCTCCTCGAAACCTGCCGTCCTTCCCTAATACATAGTATACACTGGGCAGATCCAAGCTGTACCCGTTTGGCAACACTGGGTCCGGGATACGCGTAACAGGCAGCCGATACGCCTTCGTAAGGGCCGATATATCGTCCTCAGCGCCACCGAGGATCACTAGCGCTGAGCCATAGCGCTCTGAAAACACGCGCAAATCTATATTTGCATCACGTGCAGCATCGACCGAAATGAAAATCGGATAGAATCTATTGTCCTTTGGTCCAAGGCGCGCATGGACGGCCATCAAAAGCTGTAGGACCGCTGGCGTTACATCTGGATCGCGCGTCCAACCGAACACGATAACCACAGCTGTACCTCGGAAATCCGCGTCTGACACACGTCGGCCATCCGAATTAAACAATGTAAATGGTGCGCCGACGGCGGCCGTCCCAATCTCAATCACGTTTGGCGATCGTTGGCGGAACCAGACGATGGCCTGGGCGCTGACAACCGCCAAGGCAAGCAACACAGTGAACCAACGTAGAGCGCGGAGGGAAGGCTTCAAAACCATTGCTTACTGCTGTGCCCATGAGATTTGGCCCCGTTATCGCTGGTTTGTGTCGCCGCGAAAGCCCATCGCAACCACATACAATTCAGCGCTCTCGGGGCGGCTAGCGGGCGGTTTGACGTGCTTTACGGTTACAAAGTCGCGCTTCAGCGTTTTGAGAAGCTCCCCCTCACTGCCACCCTGAAACACCTTGCATACAAAGGCGCCGCCGGGCGTCAAAACCTCAGCCGCGAAGGCATAGGCGGTCTCGGCGAGCCCCATAATGCGCAAGTGATCCGTGTTGGTGTGACCCATGGTCGGCGCCGCCATGTCCGACAAGACAACGTCGGCACGGCCGTCGCGCATCAGCGCCTTGAGTTTGTCCTCAGCACCCGCGTGCGTGAAATCGAGCTCGAGGATATCAACGCCCGGGATTGGGTCGAAAGCCAGATAGTCGATCGCTGCCACCTGGCCGATTTTTCCGTCGACAGCCGTCGCACGCACGCGCTCGGCCGAGACTTGGCTCCAACCACCCGGTGCGGCACCAAGGTCAATAACACGTTGTCCAGGCTTCAGGATGTGATGCTTCTCATCAATTTCGAGGAGTTTGTACGCGGCCCGCGAGCGCCAGCCATCGCGTTTTGAGGCCTGCACATAGGGGTCGTTGAGGTGGCGTTCGAGCCATTCCTTCGATGAGCCCGTATGCTTGTGGTTTTTAACGCGCACCTTCATTTGCCTTGAGCCACCGCCGCCCGTTTTAGGCGCATTTGCACCTTTGGCCGCTGTTTTTACTTTGGGCTTACCCATTGATTTAACACTGGATTTACCACTGGACTTGCCGGCGAATTTACCCGGGGATGAGCGGTTTGGCGTTTTGGTCATGTGGTCCATCGTCCGCGGCGCGCGGCAACATCTTCCGCCATCAAAAGTGTTAAGATGCCTTCGCGCAGCCCGCGGTCGGCAACGCGCAGCCGCTC